>JBKPMA010000043.1:0-2885 GCA_046731935.1 Acidobacteriota bacterium | reverse complement strand
GCCCAGGCGTCGTCATCGGCAGCGAGCAGTTGAACGTGACTGTTCGCCGGGGCTTCGTGGACGACATAGCGAGTCTGAGTGGAGAGCGGCGCCTGCGGCCCGACGGCGGCAACGCCGACCACCGCCGCCGCGAGAATCGCCAGCGTCGCGCAGAGTGCCGTCGAGTTCGTCTTCGGGGTTCGAATAGAGCGAATCGTCATTCGTGAATCTGCCTTCATCGTTGCGGGAGTCTGGCGCTCACCCTTGGAGGTGGAGGACGCGCGCGGCATTCTCGAAATACACCTTCTTCAGGATCTGCTCCGGCAGACCCAAGCCGTAGATGCGCCATCGGCCTTGTGGTGGAACGGGCGCCGGAGCGTAGTCGAAGTATTCGTCCTCGGTCTCGAGGAATCGGTAATAGATCTCGTACAGGGTGTCGCCGAAAATCTGCTGGGGGGTCTCGTCTCCATGTGGTACCGCGTCGGTGCCGAACATGATGCGATCCTGATACTTGTCGAAAAAGCGTCGTGACGCACGCGGCTGGCGGCCCAGCTCGCCGATGCGGGCGCCCAGCTCCACGTGCGCGCGCGGAAAGCGGTCCAGCATCGCGCACACATCCGTCAGGTCTTCCGCATGATGGCCCACGTGCAGCGCGACCCACGTCGTCTTTGGATGGCGTGCAAAGACCCGATCGCGCGCGGCCAGCAGCTCCTTGAACGGCGGGAAGTCGCGGCCGTAGAACGACCAGTCCGGATGGTTGTGGAGCTCCTCGTAGCGCTCGTTGAACCGATCGGTCGGAAGGAAGAACGCCTCGGGGTCAGCGATGTGAATGGCCACGGGAATGTCGAGCGATGCGCACGTCTCCCACATCGGATCAAAGCGCGGATCGTCGATCGCCACCAGCTTACCCGTCGACCCGTTCTCCCGGAGGTACAGGCCCAGAATCTTCAGCACCTTGAGCCCGCGTGCGCCGGCTTTGTGGGCGCGCTCGATCTGCTCGGCCTGAAACGCCGGATAGCCTGCCTCGCTCGCCCGGCTCCACCACGGTTCGGTGAACGTGATGAAGCGGCCCGGATGCGCGGCGTCGAACTGCTTGACCACTTGCTCCAGTCCGGCGCCCCGTCCGCCCGTGAGGTTCACCATCGTCTGGATGTTCTTCTTGTCCATGACGGCCAGCACGTCGGCAGCGGGCATCGCCACGGTCACGGCTTCGGCGTCTTCGGGCGCACTCATCCGGCCAGCAAAGCTCAGATGCGTGTGCATGTCGATCACCGGAAACCGCGCGCGCTCCACACGTGTTTCAGTCACGTGCAGCATGCTCTTGGGTTCGAAGCGCTCCAGGCGAAGCCCACCCGCGGCCGGCGCCGGAGTATGCGGGCGCGCCGCCGGCTTGGCCGGCTTCGACTGCGGTACACCGGGCAGCAGGAGCGCGCCTCCTGCCGCCGTGAGCCACTCGCGGCGGCTCAATTCGGACTGCGAAGGCGCCTCCGGCTCGCTGACCGTCCGACCCGTCGACCCGTCAACGCCGTTGCTCTGCGCCTCTTCCGCTCTGGAGCTCTTCGACTCTCGTGAATCCATCCGTTCCGCTCCTCGATCCGCTCGATCGTTTAGTGCGCGCGCGCCTGGTAGACTCGAACGTAGTCCACCTCGAGGCGTGCCGGAAACTGTGTGGCCGCCGGGTCCCCGCCGTTCCACCCGCCAATCGCCAGGCTGATCAGAAAGTAATGCGGGGCGTGGAACGGATTCGTTCCGGTCCGCGGGTTCCGCAGCGACGCGGTGTCCGTGTGATTCATCCTGCGATCGTCCACATAGAGATCGATCGCCCGCGCATCCCAATCCACCCGCCACACGTGGTAGGACGATGCCCAGTTGCGATCGGGAAACGAGCGGCCAGGATGCCGCGACGCGTCCCAGGTGGCAACCCAGCGCCGATTGGATCCCCACGCGACGTTGGCCAGGAGGATGCCGCGGTAGAACTCCATGATGTCGATTTCACCGCCATCCGGCCACTCGCCATCGACTCCTAGCGTCCAGAACGCCGGCCACATGCCCAGCCGCGTATCGATCCGCCCGCGGATCTCGAAGCGGCCGTATTGCCACTGCTGCAGTTTGTTCGTGGTCACACTCGAGGACGTGTACTCGGCGTACTGACGGTTGGTCTGCCAGCTCTGACTGCCGGCGACGAACTCCGGATTCTTCACCCCGCTCGCGGCGCGCCTCGATGACCAGTTGACCCTCACGGCGCGTTGGCATTCGTCGCGATCGGGCAAAGCCGCGCGCGCCGGCCTGGTCCAATCGTCATCCGTCAATCCGCAACCGTCATCGCAACGGGGCGTCACAGCCCTTTCTGTTTCCACCCTTTGCGCGGCTTCCGTTCGACGAACGCGTTCGCCGCTTTGTGATCCGTAAAGGCCATGCGGCGCGCGTCCCACGCCAGCGTCTCGCCGTGGAACCGCGCCGCGACCGTTCCCAACAGCACCGTCTCGGTCAGCGGGCCCGTCCAGTGAAACGCGCCAGACGTCGGCGCGGCCTGTCGAGTGAGCACGGCGTCGATGAACTCGCCATAGTGATCGCGCGTAGGTACGGAGGGAGGCGTGAGCGCGGCAAACTTCTCCGACGGCACCAGAAAGTACGGAGTATCCATGTGCGGCAGCACGAGTGTGCCTTCGGTCCCGACCCAGACGGATCCGGTGCGCGGCATGCGCTCGCCGACGAGCGACAGGATCGCTTCGGGAGGCCGCTCGGTGCCGTCGTACCACCAGAAGTCGATCGTTTTGTCTGCGGTCAGAGGCGTTCCGGGGAACACCCAGTGCACTTTCGCGTTGAGACTCCAGTTGTCGCGTGTTGGCGGCGGTCCAAAGGCGGTCACCGAGACGGGCGCCGTCAATCCGAGCGCGCGATAGGGC
>JBKPMA010000042.1:0-6310 GCA_046731935.1 Acidobacteriota bacterium | reverse complement strand
GTGGTCGACTGATGCTCACCTGGCAACGTCACGGTAGAGGTGAGCGTCTCCGTCAACCCGCTCTGATGCACGATATCGGCGAAGACTCGATACGTGCCCGCGGGAAGAACCGGGAGAGTAGTCGTGAACGTCACCGTGTCGGTTGTGCTCGGATGCAGATGGGCGAAGGCCGAGTGACCGTCGGCGGCGACGAGGAACAGGTGCACGAGCTTCCCGTGATCCTCCATCAACGATGTTGGCGCGGTGGCGCGACGCGCGCGCAGCCAGGCGATGTGGTTTCGATGCGCCCAGACGGAATCGGTGATCACGAGCTGGAAGCGGCGTTGCGCGATCGACGTGTCGACCGCGACGCGAACCGACAGCGGTCGGAAGAGCTCTCGCGTGAAGGCCGAGTCTTCCGCACGCCACCAGGCGCCGCCTCCGAGCAGGACGATGGCGACCAGCACCACGGCGCGGGCCGTCGCGACCCGGGCACGTCTCCGGCGCTGCGCGTCAGGCTCCACGCCGGGCGGCAGCACGCCTTCGCGCACCGTCGCGCCGACGATCGTGAACAGGCCTAACGCGAGGACGAGTCCGGCGATCGACAGTATACCGGCGAGCGCGCCGTTGAACTGGAGTCTCCGCCCCGGCAGTGCGACGAGCGGTACGACGACTGTTCCCTCACCGCGCGCGCCACTCACCGATACGGTGACGCTGTTCGACCCGGGGCTCATGACCCACAAACGCGTCCTGTACCATGACGCGCTCGCCGGCACCGGGCTCGCCACGTCGGGGGGCGGCGTGCCCCCTGTCGCGTCGTAGTGGTTCACGAACGCGGTCACGCGCGAGACGCCCGATTCGCCGACGCGGACGTTGATGATGGCGATCCCCGGCACCACGGGCGGCGCCTCGACGTGCACCAGGACCTTGTACGGTCCGGCCAGCCCGTCGAACCACACGTCGGGGCTGCCGATGTGTGCCGACGAGACCAGCGCGATCCCCGCCACCAGCGCGGCCCGACGAAGCGAGCGCACGATCGCCTGTTATCGCTGGACGCGCGCCATCCCCGACCCAATCCACAGCCCGACACGCGACGTGACAACGGCCGTCAACGCCGCGATCCCGATGCCTCGCGCCATGTCGCCCGCCGACTGCTCCGCCGTCCAGAACTGGTAGCGCCACGACCCAAGCTTGGCGTTGTAGTCCCACTGATCAGCGCCGAACACGATGTTGCGCGCATGTGGCGTGAGCATGAACTCCGCCCACCACCAGTGAACGGCAAGCATGAGCGCGACGAACGTGAGCCCGGCCACGAGCGCCAGCAGCCAGTCCCGCCCTTTGAACCTCCGCATGAGCAGGTCGATCGCGACCGCCGGCACGATGAGCAGCAGTGGGAAGGGCGGTGGCACCATGCGTGTCACCGGATTGTAGATCGGCGCGAGCCTCGGCACCGCCGGAAAGAGCTGCAGCGTCCACATGAGCAGGAGCATGATCGTCATGTAGATCGCCGCCGTGGTCGTTGCGGGCCAGCGGAGCCGTGATGGGCGCGACGTCGCAATGAGAATCAGCGGCAACCCGATCGCCGTCACCCGATAGAACCGGGTGCTGTGCATCTCGTTGGGAAACGCCGCGTACTCCATGATCACCGTCGCATGCATCGTAAGCAGGATGCCGGCCGACATGGCGAACAGGAAGCTCAGGCGGCTCTGCTCCTCGCTCGACGCGCGATTCTGTCGCGCGAGGGCCATGAGCATGGCCCCGACCTGGATGGCGATCATCCCCCACGCGAGCACCATGTGGGGCGGGCTGATGATCTTGACGTCCAGGCCGTACGCGTTGTGCCACCAGTTGTCGAACGGGGCCGAGGTGACCATCATGAGCGTGCCCCAGATGCACACCCAGGCGCCTAACGGGCCACGAAACCCCCAGAACCGAACGCTCGCGGCGCGCTCGCCGGGGCTGCCGCGGAAGGTCGTGCGGAGCACGAGCCAGCCGCAGCTCGAGCCGGCCACGATCGCCGCGACCTGCTCGAGGACGTGTGGCGGCGACCAGAACGTGTCGCGTCCGATCGTGCGATGCCACGAGATGTCCCAGATCAGCCCGACGACGATGGACACGGACGAGAACAGGACGGCGTAGAGCGGCCAGACCTGTTCGGCTGCGCGCGCCGCCACGCTGGTGCGGGACGCGACGAGGGGTTCAGAGGCTGCGATCGTTGTGCTCATATATCCCGAGGCGGGTCAGTCGATGCCCACCCTCCCCTTCACGGCTGCGATCAGCTTGGCGGAATCGTAGCCCACACCGTCCTTGAACACCGTCGTGACCTTCCGGATGACGCTCGGGTCACTCGTTAGGTCTCCCTGGAGGACGACGAGATCCGCCGCCTTGCCCTTCTCGACCGATCCGAGCTTGTCGTAGACGCCGAGGATCTTCGCGCCGTTCGCGGTCATGATCTGCACGACCTGCGGCGGTGTGAAGCCTGCCTCGATCAACAACTCGTAGTTCCGCTGGTCCCCGAAGCCCGGCAGCGCGCCGCCAAAGCCGGTCGGATCCACACCCGCTGCCAGCCGGCCGCCGGCCTTCACGAACTCGCGCTCGAACTCCATCGCGTTCTTGAACATCTCCGGCTTCATGGTCCAGTTCTTCGCCGTGTCGATCTGGGCGCGCATCTTGAGATACGCCTCGCGTACGTCGGGGCTCATCGCCTCGAGCGTCCGCTCATCCTTCGTCGGGCGGTTGGGGAAGAACGGCTCGAACACCGCGAGGGTGGACGTCATCCCGACGTTCTTCGACACCATGGCGCTGATCGCCGACTTGGCCGTGTCGCTCGTCATGTTCGCCACACCCACGCGCGCGATGCTGTTCGAGGGACACGCGTCGGGCTGCTTCTCGGGATCGAAGTCCGTCGCGGTCAGCAGGCCGTGCTCGAGGTTGTCGATACCTAACGAGACGGCTTCGCGGAAGCTCACGGAGCACAGGTGTCCGGTGACCTTCATGCCGCGCTTGTGCGCCTCGTCGATGGCGGCCTTGAGCTCCGCGCGACGGATGTCGGTATAGGCCTTGATCCACTCCACGCCTTCCTGCGACCAGTAGGCCACGAACCGGCGAGCCGCGTCGGGCGTGGTGATCTCGGCCATGCTCCCCGCGGAACCACCGGCCCCGCCCGTGATGTACGGCGCGGTGAGGTGCACGCGCGGCCCAGGGATACGACCCGAGTCGATTGCTTCCTTCGTGTTGATCTCGGCATACGGGGCACGGCCACCGGTCGTGCGGATCGTCGTGACTCCGCTGCCGAGGTAGAGGCGAGGCCCGGTGAACGACATCTGTGCCGCGCGGCCGCCGGCCGCGGTGTAGAACAGATGGTCGTGCATCCCGACGATGCCGGGGATCACCGTGTTGCCGGAAAGGTCCATCGTTTTCGCACCAGCCGGTGCCTTCACGCTCGACGCAGGACCAACGTCGGCGATCCTGCCGTTCTGAATGACGATGGTCTGGTTGGTCTTCGGTGCCGCGCCGGTGCCGTCGATGATCGTGACGTTCGTGAGCGCGACGACGGGGTCGGTCACGCTCACATACGCGCTTCGCACCTGCTCCGAGAGCTTCGTCGCGGCCTGGGCGGACAGCGTTGCGACGGGGAGAACGAGTTGAGCGAGTATGGTCAACGTGTTGACAACGCGCATTGGTAAATCCTCCATGGCTATTGTCATTCCGAGCGAGCGGCAGCGAGTCGAGGAATCGCCGTCCTCTCGGTAGACGGGCCGAGCCCTCGATCGGGACGATCGCGATTCCTCGCTGCGCTCGGAATGACTAGTGCACCGTGAACGCCATCATCATGTGCGCCGACAAATGCTCGGCGATGTGGCAGTGTAGCATCCAGCGTCCGGGGTTCGATAGATCAAGCAAAATGTCAGCCGTTGCTCCCGCCGGCAGCAGCACCGTGTCCTTCCACACGAGATTCGTGTTCCGCACGTCGTTCACCGCCAGCACGAGAAACCGCTGGCCGTGGATGTGGATGGGGTGCTGCATACCGTGGAACGATCGGCGCTCGTTCACGAGCCGGATCTTGACGACGTCCCCACGTCGGAAGCTCCAGTCGATGTCCATGTTCTCCTTGCCGGTGGCCGGGTCGCGGAGGATCCAGCGGACCTGCTCCCCCGTTGCGGCCCAGTTCATCCCCGGCATGGTGCCACTCCATTCCACCGGCGTGAAGAAGATCGAGTCGAGCTGCATGATCTGCCGCGTGAAGAACGGCAGCCCCTGCGCCTCCATGGTGAGCACGAGCGCCTTGTCAGCGGGCCGCGAGAAATAGCTGCGATACCGCGCGATGCTCGCGCGCATCGCCGTGTCGGCGCGGAGCGCTTCGAACGATGTCGAGCTGTTCGATCTCCCCGCGGTGGCCGAGACGTGCACGACGCCCATCGTGTCTTCCTCGGAGAAGAACCGTCCGTACAGGTGGTCGAGCCCGCGCACTCGATTCACGAGCGCGACGTCGCCGGATCGATCGAAGCGCACGTGCACGACGTACCGCTCGGCTGGCCCGATCACGACGCTCTCCACCCACTGCTCCCGCTCGTAGTTCCCGACGTCTCCCGCCACCACCTTCATGTGCGCGCCGGGGAACGAGAGGTTGAACGCTCGGGTGTTCGAGACGTTCGTGAGGAAGAAGCGCACGACCTCGCCCCGCTGGACCGAGAGCGCGTAACGCGGCTCTCCGTTCACGAGCATCACGTTGCCGAACCGCCCCATGAGCGCGTGCGTGGTGGTCGACGCGCCGAACGGCACCATGCCGTCGTCACCCAGGAGGAGGTCGTCGAGCATGAGCACCTCCTCGCGATCGGCCGGCGAGAAATAGTCGGGCCGTGGCGAGCGAACCATGATGTTTCCGTAGAGCCCGAGGTCCTGCTGGATGTCCTCGCGCACGTGTGGGTGATACCAGTAGATGCCGGCGTCGGGGAAGCGGAGGTGATAGGTGAAGCGCTCGCCTGGAGCGACGGCGCACTGAGTCATGTCTGGCACGCCATCGTTCGCGTTGTCGAGACGGATGCCGTGCCAGTGCACTGTCGTGGGCTGATCGAGTGCGTTCGTGAGCTCGACCGTGATCGCCGCACCCTGAGCGACCTGGAGCAGCGGACCCGGATACTGGCCGTTGAACGCGAACATTGTGAGCGTCCGTCCCTTGAACGGACGCCGAACGATGCCGGCGGTGAGGCGGAGCGTGTCGCCGCTCGTCAGGCGGACGAGCGTACGCGGCCGCGCGAGCGGGAGGCTGTCGGCATTGGCAGGTCGCGGCAGGTACGGCGCCGCGTTAGGCCTGAGCGTCATCTCGGCGGGCAGCATGGAGATCCCCGCCGGCATCGGCACCATGGACCACCCGAGCGAATCCATGCCGTCGTGCTCATGGTGCTCGTGATGCGTAGCGTCCTCACGCGTCGCGCCGATCAGAAACTGCATGAAGTCCGGCGGCTGGAGCCGCGTGCTGGGCGACATGCCGCGAAGCAACAGACGACCGTGCATGTCCGTGGCGCTGGCTGACGCCTCGGCCGTGACGAGGACGAAGAACTTGTCGAGCGAGATCGCTGGCAGCACGGTGCGTCCGTTGTCGACGACGCCGAGCCGCTGGATGACGTCCATGGTTGGCGACGCGACCCACGCGACGAAGACTGCATAACGGCCGAGCGATGCGGGACGCGGGAGACCAGTGAGCGTCACCGCCGGCGTGTATCGCAGATGCCCGTCGGCGCTCGCGTCTACCGTGAACGGTCCAGGTGCCCGGCCGAGCTCGACGCGTCCGGCGCCCGACCGAACGCCAACGGCGCGCACGAGCTCGATGCAGTAGAGGTCGCGACTCGGCGAGAGCGGTGACTCCGGGCCGTCGCAGAACGTCGGTGGCTGCTGGCGCGCCGCCGAAAACGACGCCGCGACGCACATGCTCAGAATCAGCGAACGCGCGATCTTACGACCAGGAATCGTGGTGACCTCCGCCGGATGTCTGGATCATTCATATAGTCGTGAGCGATCACCGAGTGGTCAACGCAATGCCTCGCATCCGGTTGTCAGAACGGCGTTAGTACTTTACGGCGCCAACCGAACTGCGCTGAATCCCGAAGAGCGCAAGATCCCGAAGGGCGCGAAATCCCGAAGTGCGCGAAATCCCGAAGTGCGCTGAATTCCGAAGGGCGGAACGCCTAAGGGCGAAAGAGAGCGAGCGCCGTTTTCGCCGCTCGGTATTCCGCCCTTCGGGAATTCGCGCTCTTCGGGATTTCGCCCCCTTCGGGATTTCGCGCCCTTCGGAATTCAGCGCCCTTCGGCTGGCGCTCTTAAGCTGTTGCGC
>JBKPMA010000041.1:0-5484 GCA_046731935.1 Acidobacteriota bacterium | reverse complement strand
GAGCGATATCCTCCCAAACGCTGCCAATGTCGCCACGCACTGAAATCCTCGCCGGCACGCTCGATCTGATGGTCCTGCGCACGCTCGAAACCATGGGACCTCAACACGGCTGGGGGATCTCCCAGCGCCTGCAGCAGATTTCCGACGACACCTTCCGCCCGAATCAAGGATCGCTCTATCCGGCACTGGTCCGCCTCGAACAGCGCGGTTGGATCAGCTCGAAATGGGGCGTGTCCGAGAACAACCGGCGGGCGCGTTTTTACGCCATTACGACCGCGGGCCGGCGGCAGCTCCGTGAAGAGCGCGCGCAGTGGAAGCTCGTGGCGGGCATCATCAACCGTCTGCTCGGGTCCGAGGAATGACGTCACTGCGCATCTGGGTCGCGCGACTACGGTCGGCGATGTCGGGCCGCCGAGCCGATGCGGAGTTTGCCGACGAACTGGCGTTCCATATCGACATGCAGGCGGAGCAGCTGCGCCGTCAGGGCCTGTCTCCTGACGAGGCGCGGCGACAGGCGCGTCTTCGCTTCGGGAGTCCGGCAGCCGTGAGAGAAGAGCACCGCGAAACCAGAGGGCTTCCGATGATGGACGAACTGCAGCAGGACGTACGGTACGCCGCGCGATCGCTTCGTCGTGACTGGCGCTTTACCGCAGTTGCCGTCGTGACGCTGGCGCTGGGTATCGGCGCGGTCACTTCAATCTTCAGCCTGCTGCGGGCGGTCATCCTCGATCCGCTCCCGTATCGTGATCCCGCCGCTCTCGTTCGCGTCTTCACGAGCCGCGAGAATGTGCCCGCATTCCCGGTGTCGCCCTGGAGCTTCACGGAGTACCGGCGGAACGCGCATTCGGTCGACGTGGCCGTGTACTTCCGGCAGGATCTGCAGCTCGCCGCTGACAACAGGCCCGAACGCCTGCGCGCGCTCCGCATCTCGGCGGAGTACTTCCAGGTCATCGGCATGATGCCCGCGCTCGGACGGGCATTCACTCGGGGCGAGGAGCGCAACGACTCGCGCGTAGTCATCATCAGCCATCGCTTGTGGACGGATCGCTTCGGCGCTGATTCACACGTGATCGGACGGCTGGTGCGAATCGACGCGCAGCCTTTCACGATCGTCGGCGTCATGCCGACCGGTTTTCAGCACGTCGGAGGCAGCTATCGCAGCTTGCCGCATGGAGATACCGTGGATGCCTGGTGGCCGGTGGACTTCACCGATGCCAAGGACCAGCGCGGCAGCCACTACCTGAATGGGATCGGCAGGCTGCGTCCGGGCTACACGGCCTCGCAGGCGGCCGGGGAGCTCGATCGCATCGAAGTCGCCGCATTGCCCGATGTGAAGGAAGCGGATCGCTGGCACGTTCGGACGGTCGGTCTTCGCGATGAGATCGTGGGGCGTGCGGGACGGGGCCTGTCGCTCCTGATGGTCGCGGTCGGTATCGTGATGCTGATCGCCTGTGTCAACGTCGCCGGTCTCTTGCTCGCTCGTGGCACGGCACGTCGGCGCGAGCTTGCGGTGCGATTCGCCCTCGGTGCGAACCGCGCGCGAATGATCCGACAGGCGCTCACGGAGTCTGCCGTCCTCATGCTGCCGGGCGCAGTGCTCGGCGCATTGTTGGCCGTGGTGGGTGTCCGCGTGCTGGTCGCCGTCGTGCCATCGGACTTCCCGCGCCTCGCAAACGTGCGGATCGATCTCGCGGTGCTCGCGTTCACCGCGGTGCTGTCGGCGATTGCCGTGCTCGTGTTTGGTCTCTTCCCCGCGCTGCAGCAGGCGTCCGAGGATGTCAGGCCCGCGTTGCACGAAGGGGCGCGTGCGGGCACCGGACGGCAGGCAGTCCGCGCACGCGGCGCACTCGTGGCAGCCGAGGTCGCACTGGCCTCGATGCTGCTCGTGTGTGCGGGCCTGCTGCTCCGCAGCTTCAGCGCGGTTCAGTCGAGTCCTGCAGGGTTCGTGGCGGAGAACGTTCTGACATTCCAGATTGCGTTGCCGATCGCACGATACAAAGAGGAGAGCGACCGCGCGGGGATGATCGCGCGCGTGCTGGAGGAGTTGAGACGCACATCCGGCGTGGTCTCGGCGGGAGCCGCGAGCGATCTGCCCTGGACCGGCTACGACGAGAATACGGACTTCGAGGTCGTCGGCCGTCCACCAATCCCGGGCGAAGATCTCGGGGCGAGATATCACGTGGCGACGGCGGGGTTTTTCGACACGATCCGCACGCCGCTCGTCGACGGACGGCTCTTCACAGAGCAGGATCGCATCGATTCCCCCGAGGTCCTCGTGGTCAACCGCAGTCTCGTCAAGTGCTGCCTGCCGGGACGCGGCGTGGGGAGTGTTCTGAAGGTGTGGGGCAAGAAGCGGACGATTGTCGGCGTCGTCGAAGACGTGAAAGACACACCTGCTGATGCGACGACGCCGGCAGCGTTGTGGTTTCCGTACCCGCAGATGACGTTTCCGCTGGTCGACGTCGCGGTCAGGACGACTGGTGACCCGGTCGCGTTCTCGGGGACGGTTCGGCAGATCGTCCGCGGGCTCGACCCCGAACTGCCCGTCGCCGAACTGCAGCCACTGACCGACGTGGCGGACGCCATCAATGCCGAGCGGCGATTCCTGCTGGTGATCGTGGCCCTGTTCGCGGGATCGGCGCTCCTGCTGGCCGCCGTCGGCGCGTATGGCGTGTTGTCGTGGACCGTGCACCAGCGCTCGCGCGAGCTCGGTATTCGCGTCGCACTGGGCGCGCAACGGACACAGCTCCTGAGAATGGTGCTCGGCCAGGGCGTGCGATTGATTTCCGTCGGGCTGACCGCGGGACTCCTCGCGGCGCTTGCGATCGGCCGCATCATCGGCGCCGCGCTATTTGGCGTCACCGCGCACGATCCGGTGACATTTGCCGCGGTGGCACTGACGACACTCGGCGTGGCTGTCATCGCAGCGCTCGTGCCGGCCGTGCAGGCCACGCAGGCGAGCCCGGCGGACGCCATCCGGACGGACTAACGGAATTCGGAATTCGGAGTGCGGATTTCGGAGTTCGGAGTGTGGCCTGCGGAATTCAGGTTAGTTGCGCACGCTGAATTCCCAATTCAATCCGCATTCCGACATCCGAAATCCGAAATTCGAAGTCACGAAAGTTCGATTTCCACCTTGGCGACTGCCTTCGCCGGCACCGTCAGCACGACACTGCTCCCCGAGAGACGCGCGTCGGCTGAGGATGGTGCGACGACATCCGGAGATTCGAACGTGTTGTGGGCGTTCATCTCCGACGCCGCGAGGAGTGTCACGCGGGCGGATTTCGCGGTTGCGCCGCGGAGCGCAATCTCGGTCTCCCGCGCGTCGGTCACCGACGGATTGACCATCGTCACGACGAGGCGCCGTTCCTTGAGCGATGCGGCGCCGTTCAGTCCCCAGAAGCTGGTGGCCTTGCCATTGCGCATGACGGGGATCCGCGGCGACGAGACGAGCGTGCGAAGGCTGTCTGCGCCCTGGTGGGCCGCGTGCATCGCGAAGACGTGATATGTGGGCGTCACGATGAAGTTGTCACCATCGGCCAGGAACAGCGACTGCAGGCAGTTCACGAGCTGCGCGATCGCAGCCATGCCGACTTTGTCGGCGTGACGGTAGAACGTGTCGAGCGTGAGTCCGGCGAGCACCGCATCGCGTATGGTGTTCTGTTGTCCAAGCTGGTGCGTCGGCCGCACTTCCGAGCCGGGCTTGTACCAGGCGCCCCACTCGTCGACGACGAGTTTGACGGTGCGCTTCGGGTCGTGTTCGCCGATGGCCTGCCAGTGGCTCGTGATGAGCGTTTCCATTCGATCGGCGTCGCGCAGCAGGTCGTACCATTCTTCGACCGGAAAATTCAGCGCATCGCCCTTGCCGTCGTTCCAGTCTGTCGTGCGGCCTTGGCTGACGTTCCACGAATAGTGGTGGAGCGCAAAGCCCCACACGCGATTCACGAGGTTGCGATCCTTGGCCGCCAGCGCGCTGAAGAAACGGCTGGTCCAGTCGAGCTCGCCGCTGTTCGGGCCCGAGGCGACGAACGCGAGCCGCACGCCGTATCCGGGTACCCACGACGTGAACCGCCGGAACTCGGTCGAATATTCTTCGGGGGTAAAGTCGCCGCCGCAGCCCCAGGACTCGTTGCCGACGCCCCAGAAGCGGACGTTGTACGGCGATCCCCCTCGCTTGTTTGCCAGCGTCGTGCTGCCCCCCGGGGAGTTGCAGTACTCGACCCAACGGTCGAAATCGATCGGCGTCAGCGACCGCAGGTTGGCCGCCAGATACGGCTGCGCGCCCGAGAGCTGACAGAAGCGGATGAATTCGTTCGTGCCGAACGCGTTTGGCTCCCACTTCTGCGGACCGTCCGGCGCCTTGGGATCGAAATTCCAGAAGTTCGTCCGGGTCGGCCGGGTACCGCGTGCGCCGATCCCATCGCGCCAGTCGTAGCTGTCGGCGAAACAGCCGCCGGGCCACCGGATGACGGGCGCGTTGATCGCCTTGAGCTTTTCCGTGAGCGCGCGGCGGATGCCGCCGTCATTCGGAATCTTCGAGGCTTCGCCGACCCAGATACCGTCGTAGATCACACCGCCCAGGTGCTCGGTGAAGTGCCCGTGAATCTCGGGCGCAATCTTCCCGATGGTCTCGTTGAGGAGCACTTCGATCCGGGCGTCCGTGGCTGCGGACGAACGAGCCGCCACGAGTGCCGGCAGCAGGGGAGCAGCCGCTGTGGCGGCCAGGAATTCGCGTCGAGTAAGGGTAGACATAGAAACAGGCCACGGACTACGGGCTACAGACTACGGACACAATGTAGAACGACGTGACGGGCGCCAGACTTGGAGCGAAGAATTCCGAATCCCGAACTCCCAATTCCGCATCTTTCTCAGTAGCCTGCCGGGGCTCCCGTCGCCACCGCCGTCGCAATCGGCGGCAGTCCCAGCCGCCTGCGGGCATCCTCGAGCATCTCGACGGTTCGCGTGGCGCCGCAGCGTGTGACGCCGAGCGCGCGTACTTCCAGCAGGCGGTCCAGCGTGCGGACGCCACCAGCGGCCTTCACTTGCACGTGCGCGGGAGAATGCGCACGCATCAGTTTGAGATCGTCATCGATGGCGCCCGTCGGTGCGTATCCGGTGGAGGTCTTGACCCAGTCGGCTCCCACCTCGGCACAAATCGCACAGAGTCGGATCTTCTGATCGTCGTTCAAGTAGGCGTTCTCGAAGATTACTTTGACCTTGTGGCCTGCGGCGTGCGTCACGTCCACGACTGCGCGGATGTCGTCGCTGACATAGGCCCAATCGCCGCTGAGTGCTCGGCTGATGTTGATGACCATGTCGAGCTCTTCGCCGCCGTCCTTCAGCGCACGCTCGGCCTCGAGCACCTTGATCGCCGTGGTGTGCCCGCCGTGCGGAAAGCCGATCGTCGTGCTGGCTTTCACCGTACTGCCGGCGAGCAGCTCCGCACAACGCGCGAGGTAGTGCGGCATGATGCACGCACTCGCT
>JBKPMA010000040.1:0-3413 GCA_046731935.1 Acidobacteriota bacterium | reverse complement strand
TGTGCCAATGACGGTGAAGGCCATGAAGGCGGGCGCGGTCGAGTTTCTGACGAAGCCGTTCAGCGACGAAGTGCTGCTCGGCGCAATCCGGAGCGCCATCGACCGAAGCACGAGCGCGCTCGGTCACGAAGCGGAGCTGAGTGACATGAAGGAGGCGTACGCGTCGCTCAGCCGTCGCGAGCGTGATGTCATGGCGCTCGTCGTGACAGGGGCGCTGAACAAACAGATCGCTGCGGAGCTCGGGATCAGTGAGATCACCGTGAAAGCGCATCGCGGGCGAGTCATGCGGAAAATGCACGCCGATTCACTGGCGCATCTCGTCACCATCGCCGCCCAGCTCGGTCTTCCCTCCCGGCACTGAGGCTTACGGAATCGGCGGCATGTCGACGATCGATGTCCGCGCGGCAATCCGTGCCGACAGGATCGATCACGGCTTCCCGACACTGCCGCCCACCCACGTCGAGCGCATCGCCACCTACGGCCGGTCGCGATCCGTTACGGCCGTCGAGATGCTCGTCGAAGCTGGGGATCGACAGCATCCTACTTGTTGTCGGGCACAGAGCCGTCGAGATCCTCAGGCCGCCTGACCTAACGCGGGGTGGGTGGGATCCCGGGTTCACCTGAGTCGCCGCGCGTACATCGCGTCCACCATCGACCTCGACCACTAGACCACAACAAGCGAATCCGCGAGCTGCTGGTCACACCGGCCAAGCTGCTCTGAGCGGACGTGCCGCCTGCCGAGCTGCGCGATGACCGTGCTCCTACGTATCTCAGGGATGTTCTCAGGCCACACGCTCGACCACGTCGAGCGTGGTCGACAGCTCCGGAAAGGCACCCGCCTGCTGGCGCAGCAGATCGGCCTTCTGCGTGACCGCTCGGACGGCGTCGGCGGCCGGCGACCCATCGCTCGGGCCGCAACGGAGAGTCCGGCAGCGTGACCAGCGTGCGGCCGACCTTCGCCGGTCGCCGGACTGCTTGCCGTTCATGCCCTCCCATACCGGGATCGGCTGCGACGTGCGCGCCGCGTAGCGCGCTGATGGGTCGCGGCACCGTCGACGGCGTGTTAGCGTACGGCGTGCGCCCGCCTGAGCTTCGGGGACGACCTAACGATGGACGGACGTCCGCGCCTGAGCCGCAGCTCGATCGGCGTACCTTCCTCAAGACCGGCGCCCTCGCTCTCTCGAGTGCCGCGCTCTGGGCGTGCGAGCGTGATCTGCCGCTGGCGCCCCGAGGAGAACGCCCGGGAGGCGAAGAACCACGCTTCTTCTTCGCCAGTGGCATCGAGAACAGCTATCCGCTGCTCCCGAACGGGCGGCGCATCGATGAGATGGAGAAGTGCGACCATTACCGTCGGTGGCGCGAGGACTTCGGTTTGGCGCGAGAGCTCGGCCTCGGCTCGCTTCGGTACGGACCCGCTTACTACCGAACCAATCCCGCGCCGGGTCGTTACGACTGGTCGAGCGCCGACGATCAAATGGCATGGCTGCACTCCTCCGGCATCACTGTGATCGCGGACCTCTGTCATTTCGGGGTACCCTCTTGGCTGGCGGGCTTTCAGGACGTCGCGTTCCCGACGCAGTTCGCCGCGTACGCTCGCGAGTTCGCCCGGCGCTATCCGTGGGTGCGCTACTACACACCGATCAACGAGATCTACGTGGCAGCCACGTTCTCGGCGTGGTTCGGCTGGTGGAACGAAGGTCTCACTAACGAGCGCGCGTTCGCCACGGCGCTGCGAAATCTCTGTGTTGCCCACGAGCTCGCCGTGCTCGCGATTCTCGCGGAGCGACCGGATGCGATCTTCGTGCAGGCCGAGTCGATCGAGCACTACGAGCCGGCGGACGGTAGCAGGGAAGCCGTACGCCAGGCGGCGTTCTGGAATGAGGCGCGGTACACCGCCCTCGACCTGACGCTCGGACGCCTGCCATCACCCGCCTCGCTCGACCTCCTCCGTCAGGGAGGGACGAGCGACAGCGACCTCGCCTTCTTTCGTCAGCGGCGCGCCCCGGCACAGCGCTGGCTTGGCGTCGACTACTACGTGACGTGCGAGCAGGTCGTCTATGGGGATGGCAGCCGGGCGCCGGCGCCGCGGCGCACCGGGCTGGCCGCCGTGGCGCGGGACTATCATCGCCGTTACGGGATTCCGCTCTTCGTGTCGGAGACCAACCGCGTCGACATGCTCGCCGTGGAATGGCTCGACGAGCAGTGGCGGGAGACCCAGCTCCTGGACCGCGCGGGCGTCCCGGTGAAGGGATTCACCTGGTATCCGCTTACGGACGTGGTGGATTGGCGGCACGCCCTGCGGATCGAACGAAACGACATCGACCCGATCGGCCTCTGCGACCTCGCACGCACCGTGCGCCCGGTGGGGAGGGCCTACGCCGCCCTCATCGCGAGTTTCGAACCCATGCTCGCTGTGCACCGTATCTTTGCACTCAGCCGCGATAACCGGGTCTGAGTTGTTGTCCTGCCTGAATGGCTCGGGACAGCGAAGCGCGACCGAGTCAACCCGGGCGCGCCGACGCAAGCAGCGTTCACACTCTTACGACTGCGCCGCGCTGAGCAGGCGATGCGTGCATTCGACCGCGCGATCGGGCTCGCGCCGAGCCACCATATGGTTCGGGTGATCGAGGGACACACGTATCTGCGCTGGAAGGGAACCCCCTGATTCACTTGCCGCCGTCCTCCGCTACTCGGCCGGTTCGGCACCTGCGTTCATGGTTGGGCGCCACGGCAGACGGCGACCGGCACGCCGGGCACGCGCGACCACTGCCACGATTCGTTGATCATCGGGCTCGTCAGGTAGGTGAGGTACAGCAATTCCCCACCGCGCACGACACCGAGTCTCATCGGTTGAACCCGATCGCTGACGAGCAGCTCGGGCGCGATCGGTGTCGTGACCGCGTCCCCGTTGCGAAGTCCCGCGGCTGCCGCCGCCGACGACGGAACCAGGCTCACGACAGTCTGTACTTCCGGCGTGCGTCGATCGAACGCGAAATCCGGCACCACCACCTGCGTCCAGGAATGCGTGAAGCACGGACCGAACGCGTCGGGAGGGACGAACACCGTCTTCGTCCCGCGGATGACGACGGAGTCGAGCTCCGCGGCGACCCCGGGGCCTAACGCGTTCGCCAGCGCGTCGGTGAAGGTCCGCACACTGACGGCCTCACCGTCCGCGCGCCGGGTGAACAGGTCGAGCAGGATGTCGTCGAGCGACCGCGCGCCACCCGACGCCTGACGAATCGCCGCATCCAGTGGTCCCGGTCTCGAAGACGCTGCGCGTGGATCTCGTCGCGGCCGGCTTCCCGCACGACAAGGCGGAAGGCATGGCGCTCGGGCCGGGCAACATGTTGTTCGTGACCGACGACGACGACTTCGGCATCACGACTGGCGCCGTCGGTGTCATGATCCAGAAG
>JBKPMA010000039.1:0-9053 GCA_046731935.1 Acidobacteriota bacterium | reverse complement strand
GTCGAACGGGTGGGCCGCAAGTCCGGACTCGACGACGACGTGCGGCACACGGTGCACCGGGATGCCAAGCAGCAGATCGCACGGCAGGTCAGAGCCGTCGCTCAGCGTGACCCGTCGTTTCTCGGCGTCCACTGACGTGACGAGATTGTCCTTGACGAACCGAATGCCGCGCTCGGCGAAGGCTCCGAGGATCGCCTGCGACGTGTCGGGCGACGGCGGGATGGGCGTGCCGAACGGCATCACCAGTGTGATGTCGCCCGACCCACGTCGTCCTCGTGCGGTGAGATAGTCGTGCAGCAACAGCGCGGTCTCGCTCGGCGCCGGCGGACACTTGAACGACTTGCCCGTGACGCCCACGACTGCCGAGCCGCCCTCGAATTGCGGCAGCACGTCGCGCAGCGCGAAAGCGCCCGAGACCGAGTAGAACTCGTGCCCGCCTTCCACGAGCCCGGGCGTGCTCGCCGGATCGAGGTCCGCGCCCAGCGACACGACCAGGACGTCCGCGTCGAACGTACCCTGTTCGGTCTCGACGCGCTTGGCCGCCGGATCGATCGCGCGGACGGTCGTCTGTATGAATCTCACCCCGGGCTTCACGATCGTCCCGTAGGCATGAAGCACTGCCCGCGGCGGCTTCCGCCCGAACATCACGTCGAGTTTCGAGAAGCCGAAGACGAACGACTCGCTCTTGTCGATGAGCACGATGTCGATTCCGGTGCCGAACGCCTCCGAGAGCAGCGTCGTCAGCTCGAGACCGCCGAATCCAGCGCCGAGGACTACGACTCGCAGTGTCACAGATTCAGTCTCCTGGTGTCGGCGTCAGTGTGCCGTCGCGGCCGCGGGATACGTCTTCCACACGTATTCCAACGCCAGCGGCAGCGTCTGCTGCTTCACGTTGCGATCGCAGTGGCCGGCATCGCGGACGAAGACGAACTGGTACCGGTAGCCCTTCGCGGCGAGCGCCTTCGCCATCTGCTCGTTGGCAACGACCCAATCGTGCATGCCATCACGCATGACGTTCGGGTTGAAGAGATCGCGATCGCCTACATGCATCCAGATGCGGATCGGCTTTGCCGGGCTGTTCGGAATCAGCCGCTCATGGAACTCCCACGCGCCGTGCGGCGTCTCGGCGCTCGGCGGCCACTGCTGGTTCACATACGTACCCGAATAGGAGAGCACGCGGTGATACAGCTCGGGGTGATACCACGCCATGGTCAGCGCGGCCGCTGCCCCAGAGCTGCAGCCCATGGTGGCGCGCGCGTCGGGATCCTTCGTGAGCGTCACGTGAGACTCCCGCTCGACCAGCGGCAGCACTTCGGTCTCGACGAACTCCGCATAGCGGCCCGACATCGTGTCGTATTCGAGTCCCCGCTGGCTGCCCTGCGCGTCACCGCTTCCGTTCCCAATCGAGATGGCGACCATGATCGGGACGCGCTTCTGCGCGATGAGGTTGTCGAGCGTCGTGAACAGGAGTTGATCGGGACCGTCTGCTCCGACGATGAAGGGAGCAATTGACCCGGGGACATACTGTTTGGGCACATAGACCGCGACCTTGCGCGTGTACGGCGCCGGGTGGCTGGTCGTCACGATCAGCTTCGCGGGGTCGTTCGGATCCGGTGTCCCGAACGTGCCGGCGTCGCGGGCAATGCCTGGATAGATCTTGCTGTCGCTCGAATTCATCGTCAGGTTGTAGACCGTGCCCTGGGGCACGCCGTCCTGCGCCACGGTCTCGGGTGCAGGCGTGTGCGTGGGCCCGACGATGAAATTGCCGTCTGCGTCGGGCGGTGGCAGCGTGCCGTCCGGCAGCTCCTTCGCGGTCACATAGCCTGGCGTTTGAGGGTCACGCGTGGGCGGTGTCGGCCGCGCGGGTGCAGGCGCTGGCTGCGGTGCCTGAGTCGGTGTCGCGGGGGCCGCGGGAGCCTGCGCGAGGACAGGGACGATGGCGGCGACGAGGAGAATCGGACCGAGGACGCTCCAGCGGGCAATGGGCATGGTGCCCGCCAGTGTAATTGGGGTCGCGCCAGATTTCAGTATCTGCCACGTCCGCTCGGGCATCGCGTCGCAGTGAGCGACACATGGCCCGACCCCGACATCTGAGTCTCAGCGGGTCAGGAGCTGCTCGCGGCCGTCCTTGGACACGACTTTGATTAATGGCGTGCCGCCGCGTGACAACAGCTGCGTGTACGACGACTCTCCACCCAGGACGAGGCCGGAGCCATCCTCGCTCGCGGAGAGCTTCACGTTCGGACCGCCCTTCGAATCAATCAGCCGCAGCATGACGCTCTCGGGATATCCGATCGTGCCGTCGGGCATCTTCACGGTGGGCAGTGCGGGAAACACTTTGAGCTCCGCGCGGACGCGGCCGTGGTCATCGATGAGCTCGAGCGAGTGCACCTTGAGCGTCGCAGGCGTTTCGGCTGCCGCGACGGGCCGATCGAAGGCCATCAGGCGGATGAATAGAGCCGCGTTCACGATGGACAAGACCACGGCGAGCCGCTGCCACTTCATGGACACCTCCTGCGTCTGAGGACGCGCGGACCGACCGGGATGTTAACAAGTCCCGGCCGTCCCGTGTGTGGCAAGAGCTCGCCGGGGCACATTCGATGACGGGAAGAATGGCCCCGGCACCACATGCAGGAGCCTTTCAATCCTCGCGGCCTGTTCGTCCACGGCGAACGCATAGATCGAAATCGAAGCTCATTTCGCTCGTGAACGTCCGCTACCTGCGCGAGGTTGGCGCCGAAGTGAAGACCGAGGGGCAATCGCTCGTCGTGACCGCCAGCTTCCCGGTTCCGTCGATCCCGATTGGCCGACACTAGGAAACCCTCACAGATACTCGCCAACGTTCTTGCTGTGCTCGCCAGTCGGTGATAGGAGTACGCCTCCAACCGGAGGCGTACCATGCTGTCCCGCCGAATCGCCGTCTTGAAAGCCTCTTCGACGTCGTTCGCGGCATTCGTCTTCGTCTGTCTGTTCCTGAGCACACCGGCGGCCCCGCAGCCGCCACTTGGCCCAAAAGCCACGCCCGAAGAAACGCGCATCTACGAAGCGTTCCGGGACTGGATGACACGGCAGCCCCAAGATCTCCAGGCAGCCGACGACGACGTCGTCTACGGCAAGTACGTGGAAGAGCTCCGCCATCAGGGGAAGTCGGCGCAGGAGGCGAACGCAACAATTGCGTCGCTCAAGGTAATTGGCGGCCGGGCGGAGATCGAGCGTTGGAACAAGATCCTCACGTCGCCCAAACCGTTCTTCAACAAGGGTCCGAATGCCTTTCTCTCGGAGATGGTGAAGGGTGTGAAGCCCGGGCGATCGCTCGACGTAGGAATGGGTCAGGGACGGAACACGATCTATCTCGCTCAGCAGGGTTGGACCTCGGTTGGGTTCGATCCCGCCGATCGTGCGGTCGCCGCCGCGGAGGCGGAGGCAAAATCTCTCGGCGTGCGGATTACGACTTCGGTGGCGAAGGCCGAAGCATTCGACTGGGGCGAATCACAGTGGGACCTGATCGTTCTCAGCTACGTGGGCGCGCGCGAGTTCACCGATCAGGTGACGCGCTCGCTGAAGCCGGGCGGCATGGTGGTCGTCGAAGCCTTCCATCGCGATGCGACGAAATCCCATCCCATCGGCGGAGCGGTCGTCTTCGACACCAATGAGCTGTTGAAGGTCTTCCCGGCGCTCCGGGTCGTCCGCTACGAAGACACAACCGCTGTCGGCGACTTCGGGCTTGAACAGACGCGTATCGTCCGTCTCGCTGCCATCAAGCCGTAGCTCCCGTTCGACATGACGCGCGAAGCACCCGCGCTATCCCACCGAGCATCAGTGGTTCGCCGCAAGCGCTCTCCGCGCTACTGGAGTCCGCCGCGGACCGAGGTGATGCGTGAGGTGTTGAAGCCGAGCCAATGCATACGGCCGACGTAACGCGCGTGCTCGACCTTGATGCAGCGATCCATGACGACCGGCAGTCCGCCAGCTTCGGCGATGCGAGCGCCTTCTTCGTTGATGACCGTGAACTGGCACCACAGCGCGCCCGCGCGCACTGCGAGAGCTTCCTGCGCGATGCCTGGCAGCGCCGACGGGGCGCGGAACACGTTGACCACGTCGATGTGGCCGGGAACGTCGGTCAGGCTCGCGTAGCTCTTCTCGCCGAGGATCTCGGATTCTCGCGGGTTGACGGGAATCACGCGGTAGCCATGCCGACGCAGGTAGAAACCGACGAAATAGCTGGCGCGCAGCGGATTCTTCGACAGTCCCACGATCGCGACCGTCTTCGCGTTGTGCAGGATGCGTTGAATCGTCAACGGGTCCTGATAGCGGCTCAGATCCAATGGTGAGGTCATAGCGAGGCCACTTCAGGCGTTGCCGAACTCGCGGCTCGAGCAAAGCCCTGCTCGAGATCCCAGATCAGATCGTCTATCGCTTCGATGCCGACCGACAGGCGGATGGTGCCGGGCCCGACGCCAGCAGCTCGCAGCTCGTCCTCGCTCAATTGACGATGTGTCGTGCTGGCCGGATGGATGATGAGACTCTTCGAGTCGCCGACGTTCGCGAGATGCGACCAGAGGCTCACGCCGCGAATGAAGTTCTGGCCGGCAGCACGCCCGCCGCTGCAGTCGAATGAAAACACCGCACCTGCACCCCGGGGCAGATACTTTTCGACGAGCGGACGATACCGGCTCGCCGTGAGCCCCGGATAGGTCACGTTCGACGCGAGCTCGTGTGACGCCAGATACGCCGCGACGGTGTTGGCATTCTGGACGTGACGCTCCATGCGCAGCGACAGCGTCTCGAGGCCTTGAAGAAAGAGGAACGCATTGAACGGACTCATGCACGCGCCAAGGTCGCGCAAGGTCTCGGCTCGCAGCTTCATCAGATAGCCATACGTCCCGAACGTCTCATGAAACTCCAGCCCGTGATACGCGGGCGAGGGGTCCGCGATGACGGGATAGCGGCCGTTCGACCAGTTGAACTGCCCTGAATCGACCACGACGCCGCCGATGCTCGTGCCGTGGCCGCCGATGAACTTGGTGGCCGAATGGATCACGATGTCGGCGCCCCACTCGATTGGCCGGCAGAGATACGGTGTCGCGAACGTGTTGTCCACGATGAGCGGCAGATCGTGCGCATGCGCGATCGCAGAGACGGCTTCGATGTCGAGGACGTTGCCGCCTGGATTGCCGATGGTCTCGCCGTAGAACGCCTTCGTGTTGTCGCGCACCGCGGCCTTCCACGCCTCCGGATCGTCGGGATCCACCCACGTCAGCTCCACCGACATCTTGCGAAGGATGTGCTTGAGCTGATTGACGGTGCCGCCGTACAAGGCCGACGACGAGACGACATGATCGCCCGGCGTGAGGAGCGTGAAGAGGGCGGCGTTCTGTGCCGCGATGCCGCTCGCGAACGCCACCGCGCCGCAGCCTCCCTCGAGGTTCGCGACGCGCTCCTCGAACACGGCCACTGTCGGATTCATGATCCGGGAGTACGTGTTTCCGTACTCCTGCAGGTTGAAGTACGCGGCCGCGGATTCCGGATCCTCGAAGACATAGCTCGTCGTCTGGAAGATCGGCACCGCGCGTGCGCCCGTGTTGGGGTCGGGCCGCTGGCCCGCGTGCACCTGCCGGGTCTCGAAGCCGAAGTCGCGTGCTGAGTCCATGATGGTTACTTTCCAGGATCCAGGAGCGCCTGGTACACGGCCGCACGGCTCTGGTACTGCACGTTGGGCAGGTCGGGCCCGGCGAGCCGCTGAATCATTCCCACAAAGACCAGATCGTTGGCCGGATCCACCCAGAACCAAGTGCCGGCCGCGCCGTCCCAGAAGAACGTTCCTTTGCCGTCGGGCAGGTTGGCCGATGGCGGATCGTAGACGACCGCACAGTTGTAGCCGTAGCCGAAGCCTGGCCGCATCACCTGTCGCCCGATCCCGAACTCTCCGGTCAGGAGCTGCGGCGGCAAGTGGTTGGCGCTCATCAGCCTCACCGACGCCGGTGACAGTACCCGCACCCCGTTCAACTGCCCGTTGTTGCCGAGCATCTGGGCGAAGCGGTAGTAGTCGCCGGCCGTGGTGACGAGACCACCGCCGCCCGACGGCATTCCTGGCGTCTTGTCGTACTCGCCGCCGAAACCCCGTCCCGGGGCCTCGGCAATCATCTGCCCCTTCTCGTCGCCCCGATACATCGTCGCGAACCGGCTGCGTTTGTCGGCAGGCACGTAAAAACCCGTGTCCTTCATGCCGAGCGGCGTGAAGATGTTCCGCTCCATGAACTCGGGCAGCGGCTGTCCGGACAGCTTCTCGATGATGTAGCCCTGCACGTCCATCGACAGGCTGTACATCCAACGCGTACCTGGCTGGTAGAGCAGCGGCAGCTTGGCCAGCTTGTCGATCATTCCCTGCAGCGAGTCGGACTGCATGACACCCGCTGCCTGATACGCCTTGTCAACGGGAGTGTCGCCGAAGAATCCATATGTGAAGCCCGCCGTGTGCGACATCAGCTGTTGCATCGTCGGCGCGTGGGCGGAATCCTCGAGCACCATCTGTCCGCTGGAGTCGACGCTCTTGAACACCTTCAGCTGCGCGAATTCCGGGATGTACTTCGCGATCGGATCGGTCGGGAGCCATTTCCCCTGCTCGTACAGGAGCATCATGGCGACGGCAGTGACCGGCTTGGTCATCGAGAACGCGCGGAAGATCGTGTCGCGCGTCATCGGCGTTCCTGCGGCGACGTCCTGTTTGCCGTACGCGCGGTAGTCGATGATCTTTCCGTGCCGCGCCAGGATCGTGACGATTCCCGACAGCTGCTTCTGATCCACCGTTTCCTGCATCAGCGTATGTAGCCGCTCCAGACGCTGGGTGGAGAAGCCGACTGACTCCGGCGTACTGAGCGCCGCATCGTGTGTGACCGCTGGAGTGACACGAGCGGCGGCCGGAGCCTGCGCCAACGGGTTCGTCCCGGATACGAGGCACACGGCACATAGCGCCGCTATTGAGATCCACGATCGCTTCGACGATGACGTCATCATTCCGCCTCTCCTCATCGCGCGGGAGCGCAGTCTCACGAAAATGAGAATATCCTCCCGACCAGGCACGTGCGACGTGAAAAGTCGCCAGTTTTTTGCCGAAACGGGGATTCAATTCTCACGAAAATGAGAATATCCTCCCGACCCTAACCTGTCAGGAACGCCTGGATCATCGGAGTCTGACGCGCTTCTTCCAACAGAAAACAGTCGTGCCCGTACGGCGCGTCGATGACGTGCAGCTCGACGTCCTTGCCGCACGCCCGCAACGCCGTCGCGAGCTGCTCCGATCCCTCGGGCGGGTACAACCAGTCCGAGCTGAACGCGATCAGGAGCGTACGTGCCGACATCGGCTCGATGGCCGGCGCGAGTTGACCGCCTCCATACTGGCGGGCGAGATCGAAGTACGACAGCGCGCGTGAGGTGTAGAGATATGTGTTGGCGTCGAACCGCTTCACAAACGAATCCGCCTGATAGCGGAGGTAGTTCTCGATCTCGAATTCAGGCTCCGTCAGCGTGTAGCGGATGTCGTCCGCAAACTGTAGCCGGCGTCCGAACTTCCGCTCGAGTGACACCGACGACAGATACGTAATGTGTCCGACCATGCGCGCGACGCCCATGCCTGCCGTGGGCGCGCGGCCGGTGCCGTAGTAGTGTCCGCCCTGCCACGCGGGATCCGACGTGATCGCGCTCCGTGCAATGGCGTTCCAGGCGACGCCTTGTGGATGCAGCGCGTGCGTGCTGGCGATCGGAATGATCGCGCCGACCTCATCACCGTACGTGACCGCCCACTCGAGCGCCTGCATGCCGCCGAGCGATCCACCCGCGATCGCGTGCAGACGCGGGATGCCGAGCTCGCGCAACAGCGCACGTTCGACGCGCACCATGTCGGCGACGGTGATGACGGGAAAGTCCGACCCGTACGGACGACCCGTCGCAGGATCGATGGACGACGGGCCTGTGGTGCCGCGGCATCCACCAAGCAGGTTCGAGCTGACGACGAAGAACCGATCGGTGTCGAAGGCTTTGCCCGGCCCGATCATCCCGTCCCACCAGCCGAGGCCGCGGCCCTTGCCGGCGTCGCGCTCGTCGGCGCGGAACCCGTCACGCGTGCTCTCAGGCGGCGGTGTTTTCGCAAAACCGGCCGCGTGCGCATCGCCGCTGAGCGCGTGGCAGACGAGGATGACGTTGTCGCGCGCGGGCGACAGCGTGCCGTACGTCTCATAGGCGACGCGGACAGGAGACAGGCTCCGGCCGCAATCGAGCGGAATCGGGTCCGGGAGGTCGAGAAACTGCGTCTCGACCGTACCAACCGATCCGGCGGCGGCCTTCGGCGCCGGTTGTGACATGGGAGGAATCATATCCAGGGATAAGGGATAAGGGATAAGGGATAAGGGGAACGGGAAAAGAGAAGGGGAGTGGCCGGCCGCCCTAACCCCTTTCCCCTTTCCCCTTACCCCTTTCTCCCCTTGCCCCTTGCCCCTCGCCCCTTTCCCCTTCCCCCTTCACCTTCTCCGTCGCCGCGGGGTGACCGTTGTATGATCCAAAACTCGCCCATCGGACAAAACACAGCCATACGTCATCGAGGAGGCTCGCGATGGCAGAAACAATCGTCAACAACGGTGTCAACGTCGGGGCATTGCTCGCTGCGCGCGAGGCATTGAAAGCCGCGCCCCAGGCCGCCAAGTTCAAGTGGCGGGCGTCCTGCAAGTGGGAAAACGGTACCCATAGCAAGACCAGCGTCGCAGGTTTCCACGGACTCGGCGAAGAGCAGAAGCACAAGACCGAGTTCTCGTTCGACGCCGATCACCCCGAGATTTTCGCGTCTGAAGACCTCGGCATCACGCCCGTCGAGTACGTGCTGGTCGGCCTGGCCAGCTGTCTGACCGCCGGCGTTGCCGCCGTGGCGCAGAACCGCGGCATTCAGCTGCGTTCGGTCGAGGCCAAGCTCGAAGGATCCATGGACATCCAGGGCATCCTCGGGATCGACAGCGACGTCAGAAACGGCTACGACGACATCAAGGTGACCTTCAACATCGACGCCG
>JBKPMA010000038.1:0-10581 GCA_046731935.1 Acidobacteriota bacterium | reverse complement strand
TTGTAGATCTGCGCGGACGCGTCGACGGCGGCGATCATCATAGCGGCGACGAACACGACGCACGTCACCATGGGAAGTCTCACGTTGGCTCCTCGGGAGATAGACCGGCAAATCATAGTGCCAATCCATCATATTGACAATGTCCTGTCGTTTTGACAGGATCTTGTCGTGTCGTTGTCGTCACTGACGCCCAAGGGCCGCATCTATCGCGGCATCCTGGCCGAATTGTTCCGGCTCCGCGCGTCGATGATCGAGTCGGCCGAAGATGTGACGGCGACCGTCGGACTTACCAGCGCCAGGTGGCAGATCCTGGGCGCCGTCGAGGAGCAGCCGGCCACGGTCGCCCATATCGCACGCAGCCTCGGACTCACGCGACAGGCGGTTCAGGAAACGGCTGACGCGATGGCGCGTGACGGGCTGGTCAGCTTCCTGGCCAATCCGGATCACAAACGCGCGCGCCTGATGACACCAACAGACAAGGCGCGCAAGGCGCTCGCCTACCTGCGCCCGCGCCAGGTGCAGTTCGCGAACCTGATGGGCGCGCCCCATTCGCTCGACCAGCTGCAGGCGACACTCACCGTCCTCCAGCAATCGCGCGCGACCATTGAAGCCAATCGCAAGGGAGCCGTCGAATGACGCTCAATCACCTGAACCTGACCGTGACCGACCCCATCGAGACCAGTGCGTTCCTGGCGAAGTACTTTCGCCTTCAGCCCGCCGGGGGGAACGCCGGCATGCAGATGCTGCGCGACGACGGCGGCATGGTGCTCACGCTCATGAAGGCGCGACCCGACGACGGCAGAGTCAATGAAGGGCCTGAGGGCGGGGGGAGAGCTGAAGGGCCCGAGGGCGGGATGAATTCCACAAGGCCCGAGGGCGGGGCGAAGGCGGAACGGCTCAAGGGTGTGCGTTACCCGAGTTCTTTCCACATCGGCTTCATCCAGCCCTCGCCCGCGCGAGTCGACGAAATCAACAAGCAGCTTCGCGACGACGGCTTCAACGTGGATGCGCCGGCACACCTGCATGGTTCGTGGACGTTCTATTTCCAGGCGCCGGGCGGGTTCACGGTCGAAGTCCTGGGTTAGTCCCAATACCTGAGATAACCGACCCTGCCAACGCGAGGAGTCGTTCCTGCGTCTAAGAACGCTGGAGGACTCCGACATGCGCTCTCTCGTCCAGCTGGCTGCGCTCGCGGCCTTCGCGGTGGCACCCGTGACCGCGGCCACGCACACGCACGGCGTCAACGTATCCACGAGCTCGAACGGTCCGGTCCGCAGCTGCAGCGACCTCGAAATGACGTTCGACGGCGAGCCGGCCGCGACTTCCGTTGACCAGCTGACGGCGGGAGGGGGAGGAACGCTGTCGATTCAGGCGCCGAACAACGGCGGCGTCTTCGTCTATGGATCCCCTGACCGATCGGACTTCGCCATCTCTGCCTGCAAGGGAGTGGCGCGGCGCGCGGGCACCGAGGCGACCGCAGCACTCGCGCAAATCCGGCCGGCACTCAACGGACGCACGGTCACCGCAGCTGGACCCGAACCCGGCGACTGGGTCGTCTTCTTCATCGTCAATGCACCCGCGTCCGGCGCCGTCAGCGTGGAGACGACCAACGGGCCGGTGCACGTGGAGCAGATCACCGGATCCACGACCGCACGTGCCATCAACGGTCCGATCAAGCTTCTCGATGTGAGCGGCAATGCCTCCGCCCGAGCAGTCAACGGGCCGGTCGCATACGAGGGCCATGGCGGTACGGTGGAGCTACATACCGACAATGGCCCGATCAAAGTGCGCTTGGCCGGCGATCGCTGGGGGTCGGGTTCGTTGACGGCGACGGCTCAGAACGGCCCGCTCGCCGTGGACGTGCCGCGTGGGTTCCAATCGGGCGTTCGTATCAGCTCGTCGAACCATTCACCGTGGAAGTGCAGCGGCTGTGACAGCGGCCGGAAGACGTGGGACAACGACTCGCGTTCGATCGAGATCGGCAGCGGGCCGGTCGCGGTTACGCTGTCGACGGTGAACGGCCCGGTCGCAGTCGATTGGAACTCGTCGCACTAGCGATCCGGCGTGCGTGGCGGCAGCATCGCGATGACCACCAGCTGGTGCAGCACGTAGAGGAACTCGGCCACATCTCTCGGTGGCACCTCGGCACTGGCTGCTCCGAGAATTCGTCGGACTGACCGCCGGCCGTCAGCGCTGCACAGCAGGGCTCGCTGCCACTGCGTCATCGGCCACTCGATCCGCGTGTTGATCGCGCTCGAGTCGAGCCTTACCGTCCTGAGCGCTTCTGAAAGAGGCGGCCGCCGCTTCAGAGGGAAGAGTCCCGTCAAGAGGGGACGCCAGTCCTCGACCGCCTTCGGTCTGCGCCAGGGCGGATCGACCACTGGCTGCCGCGTGAAGAGCAACATGTGAAACGGCGCCGGCCGAAGCGTCTCGAGTAATGCGGAGACGCGCGCCCGCGACCGCGGCATGAGCAGCTCACACAACCCCTGCTCCACGGTCAGCCGAAGCGCCCAGTGCGACGAGAAGCTGTTCTGAAAATGCAGACCGGCAGACCGCGCGCGGCGCACCCACCCCGACAGCGGCAGATCCTGAATCAATGCACCGAAGATGTCGGAGGCCACAACGTCGGCCGACCTCGCGGCAACGCGCTCCGCCAACTGCGTGTGACCGAGCAGCGCGTCGAACAGCGAGAGCACCTGCCACACCCGCGGTTCATCCGCGAATCGCGAGACGTCATAGCCAAACCCAGGCAGGGCCGCGCGCATGCCAACGCTGACATGCCCCGCTCCGTTGACGCCGATCCCCAGCGCGCCATCGGTTGCAAGACAGCGCGAGAGGTTCTCGAATGCGCGGCCAGCCTTCGGCACGTAGCTCAGAACGCCGTAGCAGGAGATCAGATCGAAGTTCCCTCCAATCAGCCGGTCGAGCCCAGGTGCTGAAAGGTCGGCGACCACGAACCTGACGTTGCGCCGGTGCCGAGCTCGCTGCTGATACTCGCGGGCTCTCTCGATCGTGCGACGGCTGAAATCGACCGCGACGATCTCTGCGTGCGGGAAGCGCCGGCTGAATGCGAACGCTTCGGCGCCGGTGCCGCACCCCGCGACGAGGGCGCGAGCCGGAGCCACCGTCGTCCGGCCGGGTGTCCAGTGGGCCTGGATCCACTCCATTGGCGGAAGCCGCCATCCAGGGTTGGGGTGATCCCGCGCCGGGTAGGGATACGCGTCGTAGGTCGCGCGAATACGCGCCGCCTGCGTGGACCGACCGGTCCGGTCGTCGCCGTGATTCAGGCCTGTTCGCCGAGGCACACCGCATGATAGGTTACGCGGCAATCACCGCGTCACTCTGGTCGTCACCGCGTCGATGGGAGGACACACATGGCCAAGAAAGTTGCACAAACGAAGAAGGCGAAAGTCAGCGTCCGCGACTTGAAAGCGAAGAAAAGCGTCAAGGGTGGGAGCCTGAAAGAGGGCGCACTTCGGTGGAAGTAGTAACCGGCTTTACTCACCGGCGGTAACAGACGCCCGCCGCGCCCTCACGTCCCCGCCCGGCTCGTTGCAGGAGTCAGCGACGTGTCACGTGCCGTGCGGTGCGACGTCGCGGCGATCGCTCTCGTGACGCTGTGCTCATCGCGCGTTCACGCAGGCGAGTGAGAATCCAGAGATGCCGTGTCTCAGGCATCTGACGCGGCCGGAGGAATGTGCCATGCAAGGTTCGTCCTACCCACCACATCTGGCCGTTCGAGGCGCCGCACTGGGGGCCGGTGCAGCAGGCGCCTTCGCGATTGGAGCCGTGGCGATGGGCGCCGTTGCGATCGGCGCGATGGCGATCGGCCGTCTCGCACTGGGTCGAGTCGCGATCGATCGAGCCGTGCTCAAATCCGTGCGAATCGGCGATCTGACCGTTGCCCGTCTTCACACAAACGGCGTGGATGCCGGCCGTCCGCTCTCAGAGAATGGCATCCTGCACATTGCCAGTCCGTTCGCCGTGGACGAAACGGTCGCCAGGATCACGCGCACCCTCGAGGCCAAGGGTGTGCGGCTGTTCGCGCAGATCGATCACAGCGGGGAGGCGGCCAACGCTGGAGTGTCGATGCGGCCGACACGGTTGCTGATCGCTCAAAATCCGGCAGCGGGAACGCCGCTCATGCTCGCCGCACCGGCAGCGGCGATCGATCTGCCGCTGAAGCTCCTGGTGTCGGAGGACGAGAGCGGACGAACCTGGATCGCGTACAACAGCCCCGCGTATCTCAGATGGCGCCACGGCCTCCCGGACGCGCTCCTCTCGAATATTGACGTCGTGCCGCAGCTGATGACCGCCGCGCTGAATAGCTGACCGGCACGAGTGCGCGTCGTTCGTTGGACGCTGGCAGTTGGCACCTGACGCGATTCACCGTCGATGCCCGCTCCATCAGTCCCACTCCGTCAGCACCACCGTCACGCGCTTGCCGGCTTCCTTCCCGATGGCCTCGCGCACGTCGGCCTTGATCGGGAGCATGTGCTGCCCGTTTCCCATCGCCATGAACGAGCTGACAAAGGGATGACCGTCCACGGTGCCCTTCACTTTGACGAGCCCCTTCGTCCCGAAGAATTTGACCGACGCGGGCCACACGACGAAGGTCCAGGCACCCTTGTGCGTCCCCTTCTGCAGCAGCGCACTGAATCGTTTGCTCGGCTTCACTGACGCGCTCCTTTGAGGTTGCCGTGCGGCGTCTGCGCTGCCCGTCAGACGGCCAGCCCGTGCCGTCGCATGCGGATGTACAGCTGGTGCCGCATGCACGACATCGAGGACTACTACATTACGCCGGAGTAGACGCGTGGACCCTCTCTATCGATCGCTCGTTCGAATCTCGGTGGTTGGAACGGCGCGTTTGTCGTCACGTCTCCGCTCGAGACGCGTGGATCGGTACCACGGCGCTTTTCCCTGGGCCGCGTTGGAAAGAGAGCGGCTCGGATTCAAGGCGACGCGCGAGATCGTTCGCAGAACGCGGCTGCTGGTCCACGATTCGATGCGCCTGACGAGATAATGGTCGAGCGCATCTTCGACCACCATGAATCCGAGCGCTCCGGCGGGCGTGACGACATGGTCAACCCACCCGGTCGTGTTCGGACGGAGGCCGACGTTGCCGATCGACGCTTCGCTCATGGGTCCGAACTCGAACTGAAGGCTGTAGATCGCGGCCCATGCCGTGGCCCGGCCGCGACTGGCCCAATACGACTTCGACAAACCGGGGCGGGGTTGCCGGGCGCCGTCTTCGTGGTCAAGCCAGATGAATCCAGAGGCGGCGCCGTGGATGGGATGGCCCACGTAGTTCACGGCGCCTGAATCGCCATCACTCCACGTGGAGGGAACTTTCAGTGAGCGGCGATAGTCACTGAAGAACGGTCCGGCGAGTTCTCGTCTGGTCTTGGCCTGGAACGCGACTCGGGTCGTGTGCTCAATCGCCAGCAGGCGAAGCGAGTCCACCAGCGCGCCTTGCCATGTGGGCGATGACGGCGCGGTCTCTGAGCGCAGCTCTCTCGGCTGCGACTCCACGGCGTCGACCTGGGCGTGTGCAACTCCTACCCATACGTTGCTCAGTCCGATACCAATTGCCAACGCGGCCAGCACCGACTGCGGGATTCGTCGTCTGTTGTAAGCCTTTTGCGCCATCACCTTCGGAAACGGTTACAGTCAGCAGACCGGTGCTGCCAGAACCGTACCACCGGGCTGTTCTGCCGACTATTCCACGTTGGTTGCGGCGCACCGCTCGCAGACGAGCGGATCGCGGGAGGATCTGGTGGGTGCCTGGACCTGGGTGGTGCCGGCGTCAGCGATGTTCCTGCTGGTGGCAGCTGGCGCGGCTGGTGATATTGGCCGACCATTCCTCCTGCTCTGCGGCATGGGTCTCGGCGCCGCGGTGATGGCGGCGGTTCACCACGCCGAGGTCATCGCGCACCGTGTGGGTGAGCCCTTCGGCACGCTGGTGCTCGCGCTCGCGGTGACGGTCATCGAAGCCTCGCTCATCCTCTCGATGATGGTCGCGGGCGGAGCCGAGATGGCGGTTCTGCCGCGCGACACGATCTACGCGGCGGTGATGATCATCTGCAACGGCGTGATGGGCTTGTGTCTGCTCATCGGCGGGCTTGCCCATCGCGAGCAGAGTTTTCGCGTCGAAGGCGCCGGGGCCGGGATGGCCGCCCTCATTGTGATGTCCGGGCTGACGCTCGCGCTTCCTGCGTTCACGACGAGCGCCGCCGGGGGGAAGTACACCACGTCACAACTCTGGTTCCTCGCGGCGGCCTCCGCGACCCTGTGGGCGATCTTCGTCTTCATCCAGACCATCAGACACCGCGACTACTTCCTGCCCGCGACCGACGCTGACAACCCGGACGAGCATGCGCCGGCACCGAGCCTGCAGCAGACATGGATCAGTTTCGGCCTGTTGCTCGTCTCACTCGTTGGTGTGGTGGGACTGGCGAAGGTGCTCTCGCCGACGATCGAGCAGCTCGTCGAAGGCGCCGGCGCGCCGCGCGCCGTCGTGGGAATCAGCATCGCCCTCCTGGTGCTGCTTCCGGAGACCGTCGCCGCGGTGCGCGCTGCCAGCGCCAATCGACTGCAGACCAGCATGAATCTCGCGGTGGGCTCTGCACTCGCCTCGATCGGACTGACGATCCCGGTCGTCGTGATCGCGGGCAGTGCCTTCAACCTTCCGCTCGTTCTCGGGTTGGCGCCAACCGAACTGACGCTGCTCGCGCTCACGTTTGTGGTGAGCGCGGTCACCCTGAGTAGCGGACGCACGCATATGATGCAGGGGGCCGTGCACCTGGTGATCTTTGCGGCGTTCTTGTTCCTCTCAATCGTGCCCTGAGTGCGCGCAGCCGGAGTCGAACCCTGAACCAGATCCCAGCATTCCTCCACGCGTTCCCGGTGCTCTGCCTGTTCCTGAGCATCGTGCTCGGCACGATCATCGGCCGATTTCACGTCAAAGGCGTGGGGTTCGGGTCCGTCGTCGGCACGTTGCTCGCCGGCATCGCCATTGGAATTGTTGCCAAGCCTGACCTGCCGGATCTACTCCGCTGGTCGTTCTTCTACCTGTTCCTCTTCTCGATTGGCTACTCCGTCGGGCCGCAATTCTTCGGGAGTCTGAAGAAGGAGGCGCTACCGCAGATCGTGCTCGCGTTCGTCGTGGCCGTGGCGGGCTTACTCACCATCGTTGCTGTCGCGGCAGCGTTCGGGTTCGATGAAGGCGTCGCGGTTGGACTCCTGTCGGGCGCGATGACGCAGTCGGCAGCTTTGGGCACAGGCCTGAGCGCAATCGCGGATCTGCCGATTCCGGAGGATGCCAAAGCGGCGTTGATGGCCAATGCGCCGCTCGCGGATGCCATTACGTACGGCTTCGGCGATCTCGGGTTGATCCTGTTCATCACCTGGCTGGGGCCCATGGTGCTCGGCGCGGATCTGAAGCGCGATGCTAAAGAACTCGAACAGCAGTTAGCGAGCGGGACGCCTGGAGGCGCGATGACGCTGGCGTCGCACTATGGTCTGCGCGCCTATCGTGTCGAGAATCCGGCCGTCGCGCGATCGACAGTTGGCGCACTCGAAAGCCGCTTTGCCGAGGGACGATTGTTCGTACAGCGGGTGCGGCGCGGGATGACTGTGCTTGGCGTCGGCCCGCAGCTGGAGCTGAATCTCGGCGACTGCCTGGTGGTGTCGGCGAGACGCAGCGCGTTCAGCACCGCCGAGCGCGACATCGGACCCGAGCTCGATGATCCCGATTTGCTGGCGGTGCCTCTCAAGCCGGCGTCAATCGTGGTGACCAGCCGTGCCGTGCACCGCCGGACGCTCGCCGACCTGGCGAGCCGGCCAGGAGCTCGCGGCGTGTACCTGGAATCCGTGCAGCGGGGAACACAGCAGATTCCGCGTGAGCCATGGACGGTGCTGGAGCGAGGCGACATTCTGCACGTCACCGGTACACCGGACGTCGTCGAACGGGCGGGGCGCGATATTGGCTTCATCGAGCACGATCTCTCGAAGACCGATCTGACGTTCCTTGCCGGCGGCGTCTGCATGGGCATTCTTCTGGGTCTCATCAAACTGAACGCATTCGGCATGTCTCTCGGCCTCGGCACGGCGGGGTCCATCCTCGTCGTCGGCCTGATCGGCGGATGGGCGCGCAGCCGCTATCCCGTGTTCGGTGCCATTCCCGAGCCCGCGCAGCGGCTGCTGATGGATATCGGGCTGATCGTCTTCGTCGCCGTCGTCGGGCTCCATGCGGGACCGCACGCCGTCGAAGCCTATCGTGCGAGCGGGGGCGCCTACTTCGCCTCGATCTTCCTGGCGGGCGTGATCGTCACGACGGTGCCGTTGATCGCCGGGACGGTCGTGGCCCGCTACGTGTTCAAGTTGAGCCCGCTCATGACGCTGGGCGGCCTTGCCGGCGCGCAAACCTGTACGCCTGGCCTTACGGCGCTGCGTGAGGCGAGCGGCAGCAACATCGGTTCTCTCGCCTATACCGTGCCGTATGCGATCGGCAATATCGTCCTGACAATCTGGGGACCCGTCGTCGTCGCCATCGTTCACGCGATTCGGCACTAGTGCGACAGCGGCTATGGAATCCGCGATGCGTCGAGTACCGCGTGTCGAATGCGCTGCCGCTTCCACGTGTAGACGACGTGCACGAGGCCGTCCTTCGCCTGGATCATCGCCGGATAGGAGTACTCGCCCGGTGCGTCCTCGAGCGTGACGGCGCGGCGCCACGTCCAGCCATCCGTCGACACCGCAATCGCCAGTGTGCGCCGTCCGCGGGGCACGGGATTGTAGACGAGCAGGAATCGGCCGTCGGCCAGGCGCACGGCGTCGATTCCCGCACTCGGGTTGGGAAGCGTCGTGGCTCTCATAGGCGACCAGGTTCGTCCCGCGTCGTTCGACCAGGACTCTGCGATCACCCGCTGACGGGTGCGGCACAGGATCTGGAACTGTGTGGCGGAGTGCACGAGGATCGTCGGTTGGATGGCCTCGAAGATCTTCGGATCGTTCAGAGCGTCACTCTTCCGCCAGGCTGCCGCTGACGCGAGGCTGGTCCCCTCGAAGCGCTCCATGTGCACGACCCAGCCGGCGTTCTCCGTGCTCGAGCCGGCGAGCAACGTTCCATCAGCCAGTTCGACAGGTTTCGCACGGATGGGTCCGAGCAAGCCGTCAGGCAGGCTGACTGGCTCTGACCACGTACGGCCGTTGTCCGACGACGTGCGGGCGAGTGCCCACCAGGTGTCGGGGCTGGTTCCAACTTTGTAGAAGAGGAGGAGTGGACCCCGGCTCGGGAGAAACAGAACGGGATTCCACGCAGGTACAGGATGTCCATCCCGACCGACGCCGCGGGCCACCTCGACCGGCACGCTCCAACCGGTCGCGGTGCGACGCGACATCCAGATACCAACGTCAGCTTCGCCTTCGGCTTTGCCGCCGAACCAAGCGGCAACGAGGCCGTCCGGCGTTTCGACGATCGTTGACGCGTGTGCTTCGGGAAATGGCGCACGGTCGTAGATGAACTCGCTGAGGACCAGCGGCGAAGAGGGAGGGAGCAGAAGAAACGCCGCACACACCAGAGATACAGACGCTGGCATTTGCTGTGATGATAACTGGCATGGCTGGAATCTTTCGTTTCGCGTACGCACCATTCGTCCTGGCCGTTGTCGCGCTGGTGCCGCTTCCCGGACCAACAGCCGATCAGAACGCCACGACGACGGACCGCGACTCGCGGGTCCGCGCGTTTCTCGAGCGATCGCGCGGCCAATGGCACGACCTGAACGTGCCCTACGAAGACGGCCAGGTGCTCCACGATCTGATCGTGAACAAGCATTTCACGCGCGGACTCGAAATCGGCACGTCAACCGGTCATTCCGGGACGTGGATCGCCTGGGCCATGAGCAAGACCGGCGGTAAGCTGACGACGATCGAGATCGACGAGGCACGGCACCGGATAGCGCTGCAGAACTTTCGTGACGCCGGCATCGACAGCTTCGTCGACGCGCGGCTCGGGAATGCGCACGATCTGGTTCGTGAGCTGCCAGGTCCGTGGGACTTCGTCTTCTCCGACGCCGACAAGGACTGGTACACGCAGTACTTCAAGGATGTGGATGGCAAGCTGGTGGCGGGCGGATGCTTCACGGCCCACAACGTGCTGGACCCCTTCGCTGGAATCGCGGCGTTTCTGGACTTCGTGCGCGCCCGGCCCAACTACCAGACCGCGATAGACCGCACGAGTCGATCGGGCATCTCGATCAGTTGTAAGCAACGGCAATGAACCGACCGCGCTAGAATCCCTGCATCAATGCCTCGATCTGGTGGACGACTCGGATCGCGCGGCAATCTCGGGCCAGGGCTCGGCGCCATGTCTGCCGTGGTACTCGTGCTGTCCGGTGCGAACCTGTCCGGCGTTCCTGCCGCGGGAGACATCATGGGTACGACACCACCGCCGTCGGGTCTTCAGGCATCGTTCGAAGACCTGGGTTACGAACTGCCCGCTGGCTACATCGAGCAGCGCACGGATGCCGTCGCCATCTTCGCGCCCTCTCCGCCCGGCGACCATGCGCCATGCCTCTACGG
>JBKPMA010000037.1:0-3045 GCA_046731935.1 Acidobacteriota bacterium | reverse complement strand
TGCCCATCCTGTGCATTCGGCCGGTGGCCATCGTGTTCGACGCCGAGCTCGAGACGTTTCTCGGCACGGTCGCGAACCGCGGCCAGCTGTGCTCGCTCGAGCGCATGGCCCGGCATCATGTATTGCCGCACGTGAAACGTGTCGCCGTCGAACCACGCACAGCCGACGAGAAACGCGAAAGTCCCTGCGCCTCCCGCGAGGCCGGTCGTCTCGAGATCCACGAAGAGAATGTCGCCGAGGCCAGTCACGTCGGCGTCTATTCCCGCTCCTGCCAGCAAGGGGAACGCCTGGCCGGACTGCAGACCATCCACAGTGCAGTCTCCGAGCCTGAGTGTTCCATGGCGATGGCCAGCTGCGTACCGACGCTCCACGACAACGCAGGGACCGTCGGGCGATTCGAGCACCTCACCACCCAGGGCGGCTGCTGCGTTCGCGGCGAGCCGATCGGTGACGCCGTCTCGAGGTGCCTCCGCTATGTGAGCCGCTGCCAGCGTTGAAGGCTCGTCAGCTGGCGGACGTTCATGATGGACGCCCTGCTCACGTTGCCCGCGGACCACATCGCGAAGCCGGCTGCCGAACTTCGACATGGTCATGCCAGCGCAGGCCTCAACAGACGTTCGAGGATCGCCAACGCGACCTGCTTCGCCAGGAGCCCGGTCTCGCCAACAGGGCCGACACATGAAGGACAGCCGCGATCGCAGCTGCAGGACGCAATCACTTCGCGCGTATCCGCGAGCAGCTGATCGTGCATCCCGAACAACGGCTCGCTGAAGCCGATACCTCCGGGATAGTTGTCGTAGACGAACACGCGGGGCTCATCGAGGTCGGCACCGACGACGGCTGCTGACGCACGCGGCGTCGCGGGCGTGTCGTCTCCGGCACCTATCGAGATTCCGATGTCGCGCCCGTCGCACATGAGCAGCAACTGGGCCACCTGACGCATCGCGAACGACAGACCCACGACGCCGTCCCGGCGATCGTCTGCGCCGAACGGCAGCGACGTCATCAGCTCCCGCGGCAGCGTCAGCCAGTACGCGGTCGTGTGCATCTGCTGCTCGGGCAGATCGAGATCACCCGACCCGACGTTCTCATTCGTGTAGAACTTGATCTTCTTGAACCCCACGACACGCGACACGACATGCACCTCGCCATGCGACCGTCGTGCGATGCCGTCGCTGCCGGGCTCGCTGGCGAACGCGTCCAGGATGGACACCCTGGTGTAGGTGATTGCGTCCGTGTAGTAGTCGCAGTCGATGTGCCGGACGTATGCCTTGCGCCCCTCGAAGTCCAGCCGTTCCACCTGATACAGCGTGCCCTCGATGATGTAGATCGCCTTTTCGTGGAGCGTGGAGGGCCCGCTGCCGAAGTCGGTCTCGCCAATGACGTTCGAGCCGTGCGTGATATCGACGACCACGAAGTTGTCGGACGACACGGATCGAAGGCTGACGGCGTCGGCGGGATACGACTCACTCGTCCAGCCCCACTCCTCGTCGCCCGCCGGCGTCGCGGCACGATGAACGAACCCTTCCTCCGCCAGCACGCTCAGCACTTCCTGTACGTCCTCGCGTCCGAACCGCTCGTTCACATTGAACGGCAGCTCGAAGGCTGCGCACTTGATGTGATCCAGCAGGATGTGCAGGTTGTCGGGATTGACGAGCGCGTGCTCGGGCGACGCGTCGAAGAAATACGACGGATGGCGCACGACGAACTGATCGATGGGCGCGCTGCTGGCGACCATGACCGCCGCCGACCGGCCGGATCGACGGCCCGCGCGCCCGGCACGCTGCCAGGTCGCAGCAATGGTGCCCGGATACCCCGCCATGACGGCGGTATCCAGTGCGCCGATGTCGATCCCGAGCTCGAGCGCATTCGTGGACACCACCGCGCGCACCGTTCCCTCGCGAAGACCACGCTCGATCTCGCGCCGACGCTTGGGTAGGTAGCCGCCGCGGTACCCGCGGATCTGATCGCCGCCACCCGGCGCGCGATCGAAGTCCTCCTTCAGGTACGTCGTCAGGATCTCGGTCGACAGCCGGCTCTGGCAGAACACGATCAGCTGCAGGTGACGCTTCAGAAATTCCGATGACACGCGCCGCGCTTCGGAGAGGTACGAGCGACGGATGCCGAGCTCCTGATTGACGACGGGTGGATTGACGAAGAGAAAGTACTTGTCGCCGCGAGGTGCTCCGCTTTCGCTGACGAGCGTGAACGGCTGCTCGACCAGGCGTTCGGCCAGCTCGCGCGGATTCGCGATCGTGGCGGACGAGCAGATGAACACCGGATCCGATCCGTAGTGCCGGCATATCCGCCGGAGCCGGCGAAGCACGTTCGAGAGATGACTGCCGAACACGCCCCGGTAGGCGTGCAGCTCGTCGATGACCACGAAGCGCAGGTTCTCGAACAGCTTGGCCCAGCGTGGATGGTGCGGCAGGATGCCGGCGTGCAGCATGTCCGGATTACTGAGCACGACGTGCGCCCGCGTTCGAATCGATCGCCGCGCATCTGACGGCGTATCACCGTCGTACGTAAAAACACCTATTTCGGTGCCGGTCTGCTGATTGACGTGCTGGGTCAGCTCGTGCAGCTCGGCGAGCTGGTCCTGCGCGAGGGCCTTGGTGGGAAACAGATACAGCGCACGCGAGCCTGGATCGGTCAGCACCTGGCTCAGAACGGGAACGTTGTAGCAAAGCGTCTTTCCTGACGCAGTCGGCGTGGTGACGACCACGTGCCGTCCCGAAAGCGCATGGTCGATGGCTGCCGCCTGATGCGTGTAGAGCTGATCGATGCCGCGAGCGCCGAGCGCTGCACGCAGGCGTGCGTCGAGGACGTCTGGCCACGGCGCGAATTGAGCGGCCTGGGCGGGCAGACGCCGGACCGCTGTCACCCAACCATCGGGCGTGTCAGGACGGTCAGTGAGCCGCCCTCCGGTGAACCGATCCAAGGCGGCCGAGAGTGCCTGTTCGCGCGCGGGACCCGTCGAGCGCCGGATGACCGCAGTGCCCACCGGTCCCAAGGCGTCCACGTCATCGTCGAACGGCATCGACC
>JBKPMA010000036.1:0-6069 GCA_046731935.1 Acidobacteriota bacterium | reverse complement strand
AGGATACATGCGTTACATCGTCGGATGGATGCTCGGCATTCCGTTCAGCGTCAACGTGTTGTGGTACGTGGTCGCTCACGCGGGTTGCGGCCGCTGATACCACCGACAGACCTACGTTATCCCGGCGGCGAGGCATTCCCGGGCGTGGAAGTGCGCGACCCGAAGCGTGGTGGCTGTTCCGTGCGGAACGCCGCCGCCTCGCCTGCCGCCGGATCGTCGGGCTGACGCGGGGATCGGAAGAACCGATACAGCAGCCACAGATCAAAGGCGACGACCGAGCCGAAGAGCGCGAAGGCCACCGCGCTGGTGGTCAGCTGCAGCGTCCGCAGGAGTGACGACAAACCGAACGCGACGACCCAGGCGTCGAAGCTCATACACACACGGCGGAAGGCTTCCGTCCGGATGTGTCGTATGAGGTACACGCCGAGCGGCACACCGATCGCGAGACTCGGGACGATTTGGAGCGACAGCGTCAGCGTGGTCGACGTGAACAACCCCACGTACGCGTAGGCCACGGCGGTCATCAGCGACTCGGCGACACGCACGAAGCCGAGCGCTGCCCGGAATTCGCGCTTCGTATATCCCTGATTGCTGAGCAGCACCGCCAGCGGCGGCCCCGAGATCGTCGTGACCGAATAGAGCACGCCAAGGGCGCCGCCAAAACCGAGAGCGAACGATCGCTTCCACTCGAAAGGCCGACGATAGCCCGCCGCCTGCAACAGGATGAGAGGAAGCAGGCAGGTAAAGGTAGCAAGCTTCATCCACGAAGGATTGACGCGCGCGACCAGCTGCGTGCCGATCAGTACGCCAGGCGCGAGTCCGACGACCAGCGGCAGCATCCGCCGCCACACCTGCGGCAGGCCATCCCGATTCACGAAAAGCACGTACGCGTTGAGGAAGACTTCGATCAGAACGAGCGCGGGATTGAGCACGCGGCTCGCCATGAACAGGAGCGCCATCGGCACCGTCAGCGAGGAGAACCCGTAGCCGAGGGCTCCGTTGACGATCGCGGCGACGAACGTGATGGCCGACAGGGCCAGGAGCTCAGTCATGGTCGCAGGTCACCTGGCCTTGTGTTCACCGCGCCGTGGCCGCGGGCTCCTCGACTGCCCTCACGGCGGCAATCGGCGCGACTGGCGGTTCGCCGGCATACGGCTGCTGCGCCCACGGACGGCTGCTCGTCAGCACACGACCGAGCGGCGTATGCGCCTTCGCGAAATGCTTGATACCGAAGTAGCGCATGTACATCAGGCGCATCCGCATTTCGGTGAGTCCGGCCCGCTCTTCGGGAAACGCTCGTTGATATCCCAGTGAGTCCAAGTACGGTCCGACCAGCCGCTCACAGAGGGCGACGTCGTCGGCCACATCGGGCGCCTTCCACCGGCCGACCGGATTGAATGCGCCCCTGGTCCGTTCCTCGCGGAAGGACGTGTTGGGCTGTTTCAACGCGTGCACCCTGCCCTGTGTGATCCGCTCGAAATCAAGCGTCTGACCGATGAATCGGCCCACGCGTTCCAGCGCCCGCTGCGGCTCGCCAACCAACTCCTCGAAGCGCACTTCATCATAGTCCGCCGGGTTGCGGCGCCCGTATGCGCGGCCGGCGCGTACCATCCATTCCCAGTAGAGCGCCGCAACGCCTGTTCCCCGCCGCCGATCCAACCCGAGAGGCGCCGCCCAGTGCTGCCTCGCCGTCGAGAGCGCGCAGTCGCGGCCGTCTCTGATCACGTGCACGAACAACGCATCGGGCACCGACGCCTCGATCGCCTTCATCCAGAGCACATGCGCAGGCGTGCCTTCGAGCCAGCGGTCCATGCGCTGCGCCTCGGTGATGCGAGTCATCAGACGCGGAAGGAACTGGCCAGTTGACGTGGACTCGGCGAGCGCCGCGCGGACCATCGGTTCGACGGCCAGGCCGGGCACATGTCCCAGGTAGCCGGCGAGGAACTCCTGCAGGAAGCGATCGCGAGCGGCGGGCGAGGTGAGGTCCGGGAATCGCGGCGCGATCGCGTAGAAATGCGTTTCCTTTCGATAGCACGCGAAGCCGCCCGCCGCGACGAGCATCGAATACAACAGCGTCGTCCCGGAGCGGGGACAGCCCACGATGAAAACGGGTCGGTGCATGGGTCGGCCCTCTGATAGTTGAGGTGACGTGGCTCTATGCCGCTGAGGCGGCATGCAACGTGAGGACCCGGACGCTCATCACGGCGTCACAATTCTGTAAATTGTGATCGTCGCAGGAAGCCGTCGGGAGGTCCCACGACAGAGCGGCATCCGGCGCCGCGGACGAGCTAAGCGAGGTCGGCGAACGCGACCATCGAGGGATTGCCGACCGGAACGTACTGGCCGGTGAAGGCGAGCGCGCCCGTTGTCTTGTCGACGCGGAACACCGTCACGGCGTCCGCGCGCTGGTTGCAGCAATAGAGATATTGGCCGCTCGGATCGCACGCAAAGCTGCGCGGATAGTTGCCGCGCGTCCACTCCTCGCCGGCGTACGTCAGGCTGCCGTCCTGCCCAATCCCGAAAATTCCGATGCTGTCGTGCAGGCGATTGCCGGCGTACACGAATCGCCCGTCCGCTGACACGAGAATCCCAGAGCAGAAGTTGCTGCCGGCAAACTGCGGCGGCAGCGTCGAGATCGTCTGTCGTTCGGTCAGCCGCCCCGCCGTTCCGTCGTAATCGAACAGCACGAGCGTGGACCCTTCTTCCTGAATTGAGTAGAACCAGCGGCCGTTCGGATGAAAGTGGAAGTGGCGCGGTCCGTCGCCCGCGGGGAGCGACACCGATGGAGGATTGTTGGCCGTGAGGACGCCGCGCGTGGCGTCGAACTTCCAGACGAAGATTGCATCGAGACCCAAATCGACGTGGAGGACAAATCGTCCCGACGGATCCGCCTGGATCATGTGCGCATGCGTGCGATCGTGCCCGCTGATCGCGAAGCTGCCCTCCGGCGCGTGCGCGGCCTTCCTGGGACCGATGGTGCCGGTATCGACTTTGACGTCGCTCGGTTCGCCGAGCCGCCCGTCCGGCAGGATCGGCACGACAGCCACGGAACCGCCGAAGTAGTTCGCCACGAGCAGATGACGTCCACCCGGATGAATGCTGACGTATGTCGGTCCGGCACCGCCGGAGCGCACGGTGTTCAGCAACTCGAGCGATCCATCTGCGCGCGCGATCGAGAACGCGCTGACCGTGCCTTGCTTGTCCTCGCCGGAGCGATCGGTCTCGTTCGCTGAATAGAGCCGCGTGCCCGTCGCATTGACCACCAGGCAACTCGGGCTCGTACCGAGTTCGACGACTCCGGCTGGCGTCAGTCTGCCGGTCGATCGATCGACCTGGAATCGATGGATGCCTCGCCCGTTGCCCGGAGGCAGATCCACCTGTGTCGGCAGCGTGTCGCGCAGCGGCGAACTGAACGTGCCGACGTAGGCGACGAGCGGTCCACGAGCGTCGGGTACAGGCATGCGAGGCATGAACGTGGCCAGCGGCGAGGCTCCCAGGAGGGCGGAGGATGTCTTGAGAAATACACGTCGAGAGGGCATGGATCGGGTCAGAGCCTCCGGCGGTCCGCAGCTTACCCCAGACGCGTGAGCCAGTTCGAGAGTCGTTTGCGCATTCCCCAATGGAGGCCTTATGCGATACGGATTCATAGCCCTGTTGACCGTTTTAGTGCTGGCGCACAGCGCGGCGGCGGGCGCTCAGACTGGGACCCGACCGTTGTGGACCGCCAGCGGGACTGTCGGTCTCGGACGGACGTGGGACGACGAGGGCTCACTCGGCAGGGGCCTGTTCCTCGCCGGCCGAGTGGAGCGGAGACTGATAAGAGGTCTTTCATTCGAATGTGGCGCCGACTGGCTGTCGCACCATCGGGGCGGTGGCGAGTTCCAGGCCGATGGCCACATGACGTTCGTCGGTGCCGCCCTGAAGTACTCGTCGAGCGGAGCGACTGCCTCCAGCTACGTCGTTGGCGGATTCGGCCTGGCCCTCTTCAGCGGGTCGACATTCTTCGATGATGTCGAGCGGTCCAATCGCTCGACCCTGCCTGGCGCATCGGTCGGTGGAGGTGTCTCGTTCTCGCTCCCGAACGGGTGGCGGCTCGGTCCGGAAGCTCGATTGTTGCTGCTCTCGCCGACCAGCGACGAGATGCCAGCGCTGGCGATCGTAGGCGGCGTGCGAGTTTCGTTTCCGATCGGCGGGCACTGACCTTACAAGCACGGACTTCGGCAACCTCTTTTCTCACCTGAGACGGCGACGGTCACCGTCCCGGTGAACCCTCCTGCAACGCCGCAGTGATCGTCGTTAACGAGTTGTTAGAGAAGTGTGACAATCAAAATAGCAGTGGGCGCGATTCGTTCGCGCGCCCGGCCTGGCTGACACGTTCGCTCGAACCGGGGAGACTTGCGATGCCCACCGACGTGGAATTCCTCGAGCAGCTATACACGCAGTTCAACGCCCGCGACATCGAGGCCGTGCTGGCCGCCCTGCACGCCGATGTCGCATGGGCCAATGGCATGGAGGGTGGGCACGTCCACGGGCGCGAGGCCGTCCGCGACTACTGGACTCGCCAGTGGGCAGTCGTCGATCCGCGCGTCGTGCCGACTGGCTTCTCGACCGGCGCGGATGGTGAGGTCATCGTCGAGGTCCACCAGACCGTGCGCGACCTTCAGGGAGCGGTACTGGCTGACCGGATGGTGGGTCACATCTTCCGCATCCAGAATGGCTTGGTTACTCGCTTCGACATCCGGGAATCATGATCGTCGCTATTTCGCGCGGCTACGGCAATTCATAGCCCAGCGCGAACGGATGCTCCAGGCCGTGCCCGACAGCCGATTGCCCTTCACCGGACAGTCCCTGTAGCGCTCCTGTGCCAGAACCGGCGACAACCGAATACGTCTCCTTCGCCTGACCGCCCTCGAAGAGGCCCGTGCGCTGCAGGACGAAGCTTCCCGTCTTGCCCGCAAGCTGCCCGACGACCCGCTCGAGTCCCACAAACGTCGCGGACCCGTCGCTCCGGTACATCATGAGGTACTCGACGTGGGCTTCACCGGCGATGTCGCCGGTATACGTTTTCGACACGCTGGCCCGAGTGAGCTTGGGCACATCGGGGCTCTCGTTGTAAGGCTTCTCCTCCCAGCTCTTGATAGCGAAGCGAGCATGAGCGGTGTGCTTCATGGGGATGCTCCCTCACGTTTCAGACACTGATCCACGGTGGACCCGCAGACGAACGGATGCTTGCCCGCGCGCTCGTCGCGGAGCCAGACCTGATACGCGCTGTCGAACGACTCGGGATACACGGCGCCGGACGTGAGCGGTTTCACGACACTCCGCTCCAGCGCCCCGCGCGTGATCGCTATGTGCGGAGCGAGATGCTCGAGGCGCCACGCAGGAGCGCCGCGTGGTCGGCTCACGACGTCGATGTGGAAGATGCCCGACGCCTTCGCAGCGTCCAGGTTGTGGATCTCCACCCAGCGATCCACGTCGCCGATGGCGGGGAGCGACCACAGGCCAGTGCGGTGCGCGAACAGATCGGGCTGCGCGAGCGTGCCCAGCAGCGCTGCCGCGGCGAGTGCGACACTTCGATCCATCGTCAGCCCGGCCGCGGCGACGCCTACGGGCGCGCCGGTGGCCGCTCCTGGTCAAAGCCGAACTGGCCCAGGTTGAATTCCCCGGGATCACGATCGGGCGAATGGTTCCCGCGCGGGCGCGCATAGATCAGCCTCGCGTGGTATTGCTCCATCGCCGTCGGTAATGTATCGCGACAGTAGAAGTACGAGCCGGGCGTCATGATGTTGTCCTTCCCGGACACGTGGAACATGCCGACCGAGTGCCCCACTTCGTGCATGACGATGTCCATGGGAACCAGGGCTGCCAGTCTTCGAGCCGCGCAGTCTGCCAGGGTCGCGTGCCCGTACGCAAGGTCCCACCGTGTCCGACGCTGCCTGGCGATTTGCCGTCGATCCCGCTAGTCCAGACGAATGTCCACATTGGCCGGGAAGAAATGCTGGAAAAAACGGCTTCAGTCGGTCCGCCGTACCGCAGAGTGCGTATCCGAATTTCCTGTTACGATTTCCC
>JBKPMA010000035.1:0-5356 GCA_046731935.1 Acidobacteriota bacterium | reverse complement strand
GCGCCGCACGAGGTGCGCGGGGTCTCCTGAGAGATTCAGTGCGCCCTTGAGGAAGTACCGCAGCTGTGTGGCGGAAGGCAGAGGCTCGGGGTCGTAGCCGTCGGGAAGCGGCGCGCCGCCAGCGACGGTCGGGCGCAGGATGAAGAGCAACGGATCGCGGCGCAGATGGGTCTTGTCGATGATCGGGAGGCGTCGGAACGCCTCCATACTGCGGATGCGCGACAGATCGATCCCGTTGTCGCGATACAGCCGCCGCAAGTACGGATGATACCGCGACACGTAATTCCGCAAGTACGCCAGCAGGCGCCGCTCCGCCGCGGCGCGCTGTGTATGCGGATCGAGATCGTAGAAGTTCATGGGCCGGTCAGACCGGCCCAAGTGTAGATCGAGGGTCGCTCTCAGCGCGGAATCATCTTCTGCCAGCCGCTGCCGTCGTATCGCCACAGCTCGTTCGACGGCTCGCGATCGAACCCGCCGTAGAGCAGCATCCCTTTGGCGGTGGAATCGAACGACAGCCTGGCAAACCTGCGCGGCGGTCCTGCGGTCGATACACGGGCCCAGGTGCGGCCGTCGAATGTCCACGTCTCGGACGATGCTTCCGGGGCCATGCCACCGCCGTGCAGCACGACGCGCTGCGAGGCCGCGTCGTAATCCATTGCGATGTGGTCCCTGGCACTCGGGCCGGTCGCGGTCGACCGCGTCCAGCGAACGCCGTCCCATTCCCACGTATCGCCGTGGCTCGGCCCTGCCGTCGGGCCGATAGTGCTCGTGCCACCGAACAAGACCGTGCGCCTGCGCACGGCGTCGTACGCCATCCCGAACAACGACCTCGCGGCCGGACCATCGTCAGACATCCGAGCCCACTGTGTGCCGTTCCACTCCCACGTGTCACCGCGCATGCTGCCGGCGTTGTTGCCGCCGAACAACACGAGGCGATGCCGGTCGGTGTCGTAGGCCATCGCGTGACCAGTCCGTGCGGGGGGACCACTGGCTGCGGCCTGACGCCACGCACCGTCGTACAGCCACGTGTCGGCCAACGAACCCGTGTCGTGTGTGTCACCGCCGAAGAGCACGATGCAACGCCGATCGGAGTCGTACGTCATCACGGGCCCGTTCCTGGCGATCGGGCCGGTGGCGGAAGAGCGGTTCCAGTGCTGACCGTCCCATTCCCAGGTGTCTCCAACATACTGGCCGCGAACATATCCGCCAAACACCACGAGTCGGCCGCGTTTTGCGTCGAACGCCGCACCGACCGAATACACGGCCGGAGGCGTGGCGCTCGCGGAGTCATCGACCCCGGTGCGTGATTCGAGGTGACTGGCTGTGAGCAGTGCGGCAATCGACGCGGCCACGAGTGATGCGCAGACTCGAGAGCTCATGCGCCGCAATCTATCAGCGTTCTCCGGTCTCTCACGCGGAATGGGATGGAGGCACGTCGATTCGGGGCAGTCTCCCAGCGTGTGGGTTGGGTACTTACCCCTTACCCTTTGCCCTTGGCCCTTGGCCTTCAGCCTTTAGCCCTTTCGCCCCGCCCTCACAGCTCCGGCACCTGCGTGACACGCAGGATGGTTGTGTCGTTCTTGGCCGGGCCCGGACTCGTGGTCGCGTACGCCTTGGACGACAGCACGATCTGATCGAACGACACACCGTCTTCACGGGTCTGTATGACGAGGACCTGGTTCCCGGGGCCAGGAAAACGAAGCCGCACGCCGTTCACGTTTGGCGCTCCCCATCCGTCGTCCGCCCATCCCCAACCCGACAGGCCGCATCCAAGGCACTCTTCGAGATTGACCGCGAGGCCGGACGTGGTGTTCGTGCGATAGACGGGACGCCCCTGCACGTCGGTCGCGCCGCTGAACTGCAGCCAGAGCGAATCGTTGGCCCAGTGGTTGCCGTCCGCCTTCATCCGCACCCAGAGCTTGTACGTCTGGGTTGGATCCGCGCTGAAGGTGATGATCACGCGGTTCGAGGGGTTCGCAGCGGGCGTGGTGACTTTTGGCCGCCCTAGGTTCCGATCGTACCCACGCTGTCCGCCTGCTGCGGTGGCATCAGCGACCTCGGAGAACGTTCCGTCGTACGCACCTGTCGACCAGAGCACTATCTCTGTTGTCGGCACGATCGTAATCCGGAGGCTATCGGTCGCGGCGCCGCCACGATTGTCGCGCACGGTGACCTGGAACGTGTGAATACCGTGCGCGAGACCGCCGATCCTCAGCGTTGCGTCCGACGACACGACCTTCCCGCTCTGATCGGTCCATTCGAACTGAAGCTTGTGCAGGTCAGGATCCCTACCGGTGGCCGTGATTTCGAGCGGCTCGTCGCCGAATTGCTGCGCGTAGTCGAACGTCAGATCCGGTCCTGCCGACACGGTCGGCCGGTGATTGATGCTGTTCCGCTCGTTGAGGATCACGTCGTAGGCGCCGTTCGTCGTGGGGACGATGATGTCGGGAAGCCCGTCGTGATTGAAGTCGGCGACATGTATATCGAAGCCGTCCCACTCGAACAACTCCTGGGGCTCGAACGTGCCGTCGCCGCGCCCGCGCATGATGTACCCGGACCCGCCGATCAGGTCGAGGTTGCCGTCCAGATCGATGTCGGCTACGGCGACAACCGACTCGTTGCTGAAGACGTTCTTCAGCTCGATGACCGTCGGCGTCGAGAACCCGCTGGCCGCACCGAGCGCGATGCTCACGGTCTGCTGCTCCCCAATGACGGCATCGAGCAATCCGTCGTGATTGAGGTCGGCGAGCGTAAGCTGCTGATTGAAGCCATTGCTGAATGGGGTGGTCGAGGCCTGCGTCAGCTGTCCAGTGCCATTGCCGCGAAACACCGTGAGCGTGCCGTGCACGAATCCAAGGACGTCGAGCTTGCCGTCCCGGTTCTTGTCAGCAATCCTCAACGCTTCAGTGAAGTCGGATGTGTCGACCCTGCCACCAAACGTGAAGGTACCGTCACCCTGCCCGATCAGCACCTGGACGAAGTTGGTGGCAAGGGAGGCGTCGTACCCCGAAAAGACGAGGTCAGTTGCGGCGTCCTGATTGAGGTCACCTGCGGTGACGCCGAATTCTGTGAATGGCACGCGCATGCCCGGAACCTTCGTAAAGCCACCGCGCCCGTCACCCAGATACGGCAGGAGCAGCAGCGAGGGGCTGCGTTCGACGAGCAGCACGTCCATATGGCCGTCACGATTGAAGTCGGCGACGAGGTAGTCGCCGTCGCCCGGAAACCGCTCGAAGCGGAGAGGAACTGCGGGGCCGTCCGTCAGCAGCACTTGAACGACGGGACCCGCCGCGACGAAGTCCGGTTTGACGACGGCGTCCAGCTTGCCGTCCTCGTTGAAGTCCGCCGGCGTCGCATGCGATCCGCCGATCGATCCAGATGGCGTGCCGAGCGAGAGGCGGTGAAACGAAAACGCCGCGCGGTCGAACACGGTGTCGTTCATCAGGAGCGTCGCCGCAGACGTCTCCTGATTTCCAGTGGCGAGGTCGACGCGGCCGTCGCTGTCGAAATCGGCGGCGGCAACCGCACGGCTGCCTGCGCCCGCGGCAAACGAATCCGCAGCCTCGAAGGTGCCTGGTGCTGCCGCGTTTCCAAGCAGGACGCTGACTGTGTTGCTGTCGTGGTTGGCGGTGACAAGGTCAAGCAGCCCGTCATCGTTGATGTCGCGCGCGACGATTCCGCGCGGCGCGGAACCCGTCGTATATGCATGCGCAAAGCGAAGGCCGGAGGCGCCTCCGAGGAAGACGCCCACACGACTGCCTGACGAGCTCGCGCCGGCTACGTCGAGCCATCCGTCGTGGTTGAAATCGCCGGTCGCGAGCACGTTCACGTTGCCGAAGCCCGGAATCGGGCGCATCTGGACGATGGCTCCCGCACGACCCTCGAGGACGACCAGTCCAGTGCCGCTCTCGTGCGCAACGGCCAGATCGAGGCTGCCATCGTGGTCGAAGTCCGCAACGACGATCCCCTCCGGACGTGGGGCGATCGTAGGTATGGGGCTCTGAGCCGAGAACCCGCCGCGCCCATTACCGATGAAAATCTGAATCGCGTTGGCGTTCCAGCCGGTCACGATGATGTCGAGGCGGCCGTCTTTGTTCCAGTCGGCGACGGCGATGCCCCGCGGGCTGGAGGGGGCGCTCAGGTCCGTCCGGGTAAAACCGCCCGCCGCGCCACGCAGGATGGAGATCGAGCTGCCGCTCCCATGCGTGACTGCCAGATCGAGCCATCCATCCTGATCGAAGTCGCCACTCGCCAGATCGAACGGCCCTGGTCCGAGCGGCACGTCGTAGGCCTGCACGAAGCTGGTCGAGCCGCCGCCCTGATTCAGCAGGATCGTCACCGAGTTGCGTCCGGCATTTGCCAGCGCGAGATCTATCCAGCCGTCGCGATTGAAATCGCCGGCGACAATCGCGCGTGCACCGGCAAAAGAGGGAATGTCCTGTCGTGTGAGGATGAGTGTGGGTTGAACCGCGCGTCCACTCACTGAGATTGCGAGCAGCAGCACAGTCAGGGCGGCAGGGCGATAGGTAGCCATGCGGCCTCCGCAAAGCGGAAAAGCGTTTCTCGATCGTGGGTGCGCACCGGACCGCCGGGGCGTCTGGCGCGTGGCATGAGCAATTCACGCGCCACGCTACTGCGGGTCGAAACTTGAGCATCCAGTCGCTGCACCGGCAGAACCGCCGTCTGCGGCAGCGGTCGGTGAACGTGTGGGAGAATCTCCCGATGACGAGGACACGCTTCGCCCTCCTGCTGCTCGTGCTGTTGACCGCGTATCGAGCGCCACTCTGCGCGCAGGCGCCGCCACCGGACGCGTTCAGGATCCTCGAGCGCCAGCCGGACGGTCCGCGCATCACGCCGTACCTGACCTACCAGATCGACATGGCGTGGAAGCAGGAGGACGCCCGCCGGGCGCGATTCGCCGCAATCAGAACCGAAGCCGACCTGCTGCGCGTCCAGGGCGAGCTCAGGACGAAGCTGCTGAACGCACTCGGCGGGCTGCCGACCGAGAAGACGCCGCTCAATCCGCAGACGACGGGCCGCATCCAGATGGAGGGGTACCACGTCGAGAAACTCGTCTTCGAGAGTGTCCCTGGGATCTACGTGACCGCGCTGGTTTACGTGCCGGACAATGCTTCCGGCAAGCGACCCGCAGTGCTCGTGCCGTGCGGCCACTCGTCAAATGGCAAGGCGTACTACCAGGCGCTCTGCCAGCGTCTTGTCTCACGCGGCTATCTCGTCATCTGCTGGGATCCGATCGGCCAGGGCGAGCGCAGCCAGTTCTGGGACCCGTCCGCCGGCAAGAGCCGCTACAACCTGATCTGCGGCGAGCACGCAATTCTCGGCAACCTCGCCTATC
>JBKPMA010000034.1:0-4966 GCA_046731935.1 Acidobacteriota bacterium | reverse complement strand
CCATTGTCCTGCCGGACGACGACATCGAGATTGCGGGCGACCGTACCCCAGGGCGCTCCGTGGTCCTCCAGGATGAACTTTCCGTTCCCCGCATGGACCCACTTCACGGTGGTGACGAACCGCTTCTTTCCCGTGCTCGGCGTGTCGCGCGTGAACTTCGGGAAGCTGTGGCGCCCGTTGGGCCACGTTTCGACCAGCATGGTCCAGTCCGTCAGCTCGACCGACTGAACGAGGACCTCGCGGTTCACCAACGCCGAGAGGGGCATCGCGATCTCGATGCGCTTCGCGACGAAGAACGGGCGGTCGCCTGGATTGAGACCACCGATGAGCAGGTCATCGACGACGAACGTGCCGGTAAGGAGGCGAATCGACAGGCCGCCGATCCGCATTTCCCGCTTGAGGTAATTGCCGCCCGCCGTCGCCGCCAGCACCCGCAGCCCCGGCCCGAGATCGACCGTGACCGTCGTCACGATCGACACGGCGATGATCACGACGAAGATCGTACCGAACACACCGAGCACCCGGAGGACTGGATGCCGGCGGCGGGGACGAGGCTCGTCCTGCTCCACCGCGTCCGTGGACGGGATGTCTGGCGTTTCCTCCTGGTTGATGTCGTCCGTCATGCGATCGTCACGAGTGGCGCACCGGCTTCGACCAGTGCGCCTTCGGAGACGAGCACGTCAGTGACGGTGCCCGGCCGCGGTGCGCGCAGCTCGTTTTCCATCTTCATCGCCTCGACGATCACGAGCGGCTGACGCGCGGCCACGAGGACGCCTGTCTGCACCAGCACCTTCACGATCTTGCCAGGCATCGGCGCGACGATCCGCGCCACGCCGGTATCGCTGCCGCCGCCCGGGGACGCGTCGCGCCGGCGGGGATCCAGGAGGCGCACGGGCACGACCGCCCCGTCTACATGGACGACCCACGCGCCCGGCTGGCCGTTCCGGACGAGGACTTCATGGCTCTCGTGCCGTTCGTCGAACAACAGCGACCACCGGCCAGGCTCGGTTGCCGCTGCGTCGAGCACGTGACGCCGGCCATCCACATCGACGACCAGCCGGCCGCCGTCACGCGTCACCTGAACCTGCCTGACCACACCCCCGACATCGAGGGCCAGCCTCGTCATCGCAACGCCTCGCGGCGCGCGACGGAGGCCCACCCGCCACCGCTCGCGGCCGGCAGGGCACGTCCGCGGTGCCCCAATGCGGCGACCTGCACGGCAACGGCGATCACCGCCAAATCTTCAGCGCCGCGGCTTGCCTCCCAGAATGGACGCCCTCCCCTCGACGCGAGCACATCGTCGAGATAGGTGGTGTCGAATCGGGCTTCGAGGAAGGCGGGCTCGCCGACGAGCCATCGGAAGAACGGGAGCGTCGTCTGAATGCCTTCGATCTCGTATTCGCGGAGCGCTCGCGCCAGCCGCGCAATGGCTTGCGTTCGATCGATGCCCCAGGCTGAAACTTTCGAAACAAGCGGATCGTAGTAGATGGGCACCTCGCCTGGTGCGGTCAGTCCGCTGTCGTCGCGAACCCCGGGCCCGGAGGGCGGCCGCAGGTGGGTCACGCGGCCTGGAGATGCCATGAAGCGATTGTCTGGATCTTCGGCGTAGATCCGCGCTTCGATCGCGTGACCAACCGGCGTGAGCGTGCGCTCCGGATCGAGCGTGAGCGGTTCACCCTCGGCGACGCGGATCTGCCACTGCACGAGGTCAACACCGGTGACGAGCTCTGTCACGGGATGCTCGACCTGCAGGCGTGTGTTCATCTCGAGGAAGTAGAACTTGCGGTCCTCATCGAGGAGAAATTCGATGGTCCCCGCGTTGGTGTAGCCCACACGCCGCGCGACCCGCGCCGCCGCTTCGGTGATGGCCCGCCGCTGGTCCGTCGAGATCGCGAGTGAGGGACTTTCTTCGAGCACCTTCTGGTGCCGCCGTTGAATCGAGCACTCGCGCTCGACGAACGGCACCACGGTGCCGAACTCGTCACCCAGCAACTGCACTTCGATATGCCGCGGACGCCGCAGGCGCCGCTCGAGATACACGGCGCCATCCCCGAACGCCGACAGGGCCTCGGAGCGCGCGGCGCGCAGACTCGAGACGAGCTCGGCGGGATCGTCGACCAGCCGCATGCCCTTCCCGCCGCCCCCGGCGACCGCCTTGAGCATGACGGGATAGCCGATTCGGTCGGCCAGCCGCCCGACCTCGTCCGCCGGAACATCCGTCGTCAGTGCCTGCCCGGTGCCCGGTACGACAGGCACGCCTGCGGCTTCTGCGACAGCTCTCGCCGCCGTCTTGCTTCCCATCGCGCGGATGGCATCGCCGCTCGGACCAACGAAGGTCAGACCGGCGCTGCGGCAGGCATCGGCGAACGCCGCGCTCTCCGCGAGAAATCCGTAGCCGGGGTGCACGGCGTCGGCGCCGGAGCGTTGCGCCACGTCGACAATGGACTCGATGCGAAGGTAGGTCTCGCGCGGGGCGTTACCAGGGAGCGGCCACGCCTCATCGGCCAGGCGTACGTGCAGCGCCGCGCGATCGCAGTCCGAGTACACCGCCACCGTCGCAATCCCGAGATCGCGGCACGCCCGGATGACGCGGACCGCGATTTCGCCCCGGTTGGCGACGAGTACTTTCCTGATGCGCGAAGACAAGCATCTGATTCTATCTGGCGCAGGCTGAGGGCTAAAGCCTAAAGCCCAGAGTCCAGAGCCGTACACCGACCCAGGTGCTACACTGGCGGGCCGTGCCGGGCGGTGCTGACTTCAACGACCCCCCAGCGCTTCGTCCTCCACTCAAGTGGGCCGGCGGCAAGCGGTGGCAGGTGCCTCATCTCGCTCCGCTCTGGCGTTCGCACGCGGAGCGCCGCTTGGTCGAGCCGTTCTGCGGCGGTCTTGCGGTGACGCTGGGTCTCAGGCCCGCGCGCGCGCTGTTGAACGACGCCAATCCCCACGTCATCAACTTCTATCGCTGGCTCGCACGCGGACTGGTCATCGAGAGCCGGCTCGAGAATGACGAAGCCGCGTTCTACCGCCACCGCGATCGCTTCAACGAACTGCTGCGCTCGGGACAGTCGGAGAGCAGCGAGGCGGCCGGCCTCTTCTATTACCTCAATCGCACCGGGTACAACGGACTCTGCCGATTCAACCGATCCGGTGCGTTCAACGTGCCCTTCGGACGCTATCACCGCATCCGCTACGTGCACGACTTCACCAGCTACTCCGCCGCGTTCGCGGCGTGGACGTTCGAGAGCGGTGATTTCACCTCGCTCACCATCGCGCCGGGCGATTTCGTCTACGCCGATCCACCCTACGACGTCGATTTCACGCACTACGCGCGCGGCGGGTTCTCGTGGGCGGATCAGGAGCGGACGGCGGCCTGGCTCGCGCAACATCACGGCCCGGTCGTGCTCGTGAATCAGTCCACGCCACGAATCCGGAAGTTGTATCGCTCACATGGCTTCGATCTGCGATTCGTCAACGGCCCGCGCCATATCAATTGCACCGGCGATCGAACGCCGGCCAGGGAAGTCATCGCGACAAGAAACATGTAGGGCCCGACGCTTGAGGGCGTTACCAGCAGCCTGTAGCCCGTAGCCTGCAGCCTTAGCCTCCAGCCCATAGCCTACCGCCCGTAGCCTGCAGCCTATAGCCTGCAGCCCGATTTACAGCGGTATGTTGCCGTGCTTCTTCGGGGGGTTGCGATCGCGCTTGCCGGCGAGGCGCGCCAGCGACTCGATGAGCACGCGTCTGGTCGCGCGCGGGGCGATGATGGCGTCGATGAAGCCCCGCCCGGCGGCGACGAATGGATTCGCGAACGTCTGTCTGAATTCCGCCACGCGCTCGGCGCGAGCGGCCGACGCGTCCACCGCCTGATCGAGCTCCCGTTTGTAGAGCACGTTGACGGCGCCCTCAGGCCCCATGACGGCGATTTCAGCCGTGGGCCAGGCGAAGTTCGCGTCCGTCCGGATGTGTTTGCTCGCCATCACGCAATACGCACCGCCATAGGCTTTGCGCGTGATGACGGTCACCTTTGGGACGGTGGCCTCCGCGAACGCATACAGCAGCTTGGCGCCATGTCTGATGATGCCGCCAAATTCCTGCTGCAGCCCTGGAAGAAATCCCGGCACATCCTCGAACGTCACGAGCGGGATGTTGAACGCATCGCAGAACCGCACGAACCGCGCACCCTTGATCGACGCGTCGATGTCGAGCGTGCCCGCCAGATGCGCCGGTTGATTGGCCACGATCCCGACCGACCCCCCGTTCAAACGCGCGAAGCCGACGATGAGATTTTTGGCAAAGTGCGCGTGCACTTCGAGGAACGATCCGCGGTCGACGATCGACGTGAGTACGTCGTGCATGTCGTAAGGCTGCGTCGGGGATGCCGGCACGATCGTGTCCAGTACCGGATCTTCGCGCTCCGGATCGTCGTCGGTCACATGGACCGGCGCCGGATCGACATTGTTCGACGGCACGTACGAGAGCAGGTCGCGCAGGAGCGCCAGGCACTGTCGATCGTCGTCCACGGCGAAGTGTGCGACGCCGCTCTTCTCGTTGTGCGTTGCGGCGCCGCCGAGCTGTTCCTTCGTGACGTCCTCGTGCGTCACGGTCTTCACGACATCCGGGCCGGTGACGAACATGTAGCTCGTGTCGCGGACCATGATCGTGAAGTCGGTGATCGCCGGCGAGTAGACGGCGCCGCCCGCACAGGGCCCCATGATGGCGGAGATCTGCGGAATGACGCCGGACGCCAGCGTGTTGCGCAGGAAAATATCCGCGTAGCCGCCGAGCGACAGCACGCCTTCCTGAATGCGGGCGCCGCCCGAATCGTTCAAGCCGACGACGGGCGCACCCACCTTCATCGCCAGATCCATCACCTTGACGATCTTCGCGGCGTTGGTTTCGGAGAGCGATCCGCCAAAGACGGTGAAGTCCTGCGCGAACGCGTAGACGACGCGGCCCTCGACCAGGC
>JBKPMA010000033.1:0-2789 GCA_046731935.1 Acidobacteriota bacterium | reverse complement strand
CCGATCCGCTGATGACGGCGCTGGGCCGCCCCAACCGCGAGCAGGTGGTGACGACGCGTGCATCCGCCGCCACGACGCTCCAGCTGCTGGAGCTCCAGAACGGAGCGACTCTCGCCACAGAGCTTCACCGTGGCGCGCAGCGCCTGGTCGCCGGCGGGCAGACGGGCGCGCAGCTGGTGGACACGATCTTCCTGCGAGCGCTCGGACGGAAACCGACAGCAGCAGAGCGATCCCTGGCGCTATCGACGGTCGGCGCGAAGCCATCGGTCGCCGGCACCGAGGATCTCCTGTGGAGCATCGTCATGCTGCCCGAGTTCGAGGTGATTCACTGACATGACTCGCGTGTCGCGCCGGAACTTTCTCGCGACGGCCAGCGCGGCCACGCTGTCGGCGCTTGCAGCGGGCCGGCCGCGGGTCGTCGCGGCCGCGGAAGGCGAGCGGCTACCAGCCACTGCCGATGCCGTGATCGTGCTGTGGATGGCCGGCGGGATGGCGCACACGGAGACCTTCGATCCGAAGCGGTACACACCCTTCGAAGTGGGCCTCAAGCCGGATCAGGTGTTGAGCACCTTCCCGGCGATCGACACTGCGGTCGATCACGTCAAGATTTCGCAAGGACTCGAGCGAGTGGGCGGCGTGCTCGACCGCGGCACCTTGATTCGCACCTACACGGCCGGCGACCTCGGGTTCATTCTGCACTCGCGCCATCAGTACCAATGGCATACGGGCTACGCGCCGCCGCAGACGGTGGCCGCGCCGCACCTGGGTGCCATCGTGGCGCGGACGCTGGGTCCGCGCGATCCAGCGGTGCCGGCGTTCATCAACATCGGCCAGCGGCTCGACGTCGGCGAGGGCGAAGAGCTGAAGGCATTCACGACCGCCGGATTCCTCGGCAGCGAGTACGGACCGTTCGGTGTGCCATATCCGGACGAAGCGGCGGACGTGGTGCGGCCGCCGGGCGGCATGTCGCCCGGACGCTTCGAACGCCGCGATCTCCTGTTCCGCAAGCTGCTCGAAGCCAGCCCGGTCGGCGAGTACGGCAGCGCGTATCAGCAGGAGTCGCTGCTCAAGGCGTACGACAACGCGCACCGGCTCCTCAGCTCACCGGCCGCAAAAGCTTTCGACCTGTCGTTGGAACCGCTGGATCACATCCGGAAGTACGTGGCCGGCTATCAGCCCGGGCAGCGCTTCAATGCCGCGCAGGATCGGTTCGGCGCCAAATACGAGCAACAGATGCTCGGCCGGTTCGGCCTCGGCTGTCTGCTCGCTCGACGTCTGGTCGAAGCGGGCGCGCGCTACATCGAAGTCACGACCGAGTACATCCCGTTCCTGAACTGGGATACGCACGAGAACGGCCACACGCGAGCCGCCGCGATGAAGCAGCAGATCGACGGACCCGTCGCGCAGCTCGTGCTGGATCTGGAGGAGCGTGGGCTCCTCAATCGCACGCTCATCGTCCTCGCCAGCGAGTTCAGCCGCGATCTGCTCATCGAAGGCAAGCCCGATCGCCGGGTCAAGGATCAGGTGGAGATACCAGACGTCATCACCGAGCCCAAGCACTTCGGGATGCACCGGCACTTCACAGACGCCGGATCCGTTCTGCTGTTCGGCGGCGGCATCAAGAAAGGCCACCTGCACGGCGTGACGGCTGACGAGCGGCCCTGCAAGACGCTGCAGGATCGCGTGGTGATCGAAGATCTGCACGCGACGATCCTGCGGGCGCTTGGCATTCCCGCGACGCTGGCCTACACCATCGAGGAACGGCCGTTCTACGTGACGCGCGACGGCAAAGGCGTGCCGATCACATCACTGTTTGCGTGACGCCGGATCCGTCTTCGGTCTTCGGTCGTCGGTCTTCAGTCTTCGGTCTACGGTCTCCAGTCTTCGGTTTCGGTCTTCAGTCTTCAGTCTGCCGCGGTGCCCATCTTGGTCGACCGTCACTTTCCTGTCCGTCCCGATCTCGACCAGCTGCGCCACCAGGCGAAGGATTTGTTGCGCGCGATCAGGCGCGGCGATGCCGACGCTATCGGCACGTTGGCCCGCCATACGACCGGTGTCACGGCCGAGACGGCAAAGCTCCACGACGCGCAGCTGGCGCTCGCCCGCAGCTACGGGCTTCCCAGCTGGACGCGTCTCGTGCTCGCGTGCCGTATGACGGATGCGATCTGGCGCGACGATCGTTCGGCCGTCGCCGATCTCATCAAGAGACATCCGGCACTCCTCACGGAGGACGCGCGAGGCGTGAAAGGCAACTGGGGGCCACCGATGTCGTACGCGGCGAATCTCGGCCGCGATGAGATTGTCACGCTGCTTCGCAACCAGGGAGCGTCCGACCTGGAGTTCGCCCTGGATCGCGCGACGCTTCAGGGCCAGATAGGAACCGCGCGTCTTCTGATGGCGCTTGGAGCCACGCCTCCGAGGGATGCCGCCATGGGACCGTGCGAGACGCTCGAACCGTCAGGGCTCGCGCTCCTCGTGGAGCTCGGTGTGCCATTGACCGATGCACATGGGGATCGCCTCGCGCCGGTGGGGATGGTGCTCGAGACATACGGACGGCAGCCGGAAGGCAAGCACGAGTGTCTCGAAATATTCGCCGCGAACGGCATCGATCTGCCCGACACGCCGCCGATGGCCCTCCACAGGGGCCGTATCGATCTGCTGGACGCGCATCTCGTGCGCGATCCCGCGTTGTTCGCGAGAACGTTCGCTCACAGCGACATCTACCCGCTCACGCTCGGCTGCCACGCTGATCCCAGGCTCGCCCTCCACGGTACTCCGCTCGACGGCAC
>JBKPMA010000032.1:0-24700 GCA_046731935.1 Acidobacteriota bacterium | reverse complement strand
GGCCTGGGCGGCTTCATGGCGATCGGCAAGAGCAACGCCAAGGTGTACGTGGAGACCGACACGGGGGTGGGCTTCGCCGACGTCGCCGGCGTCGACGAGGCGAAGGGCGAGCTGCGCGAGGTGGTCGACTTCCTCAAGACGCCGGAGAAGTACCAGGCCCTGGGCGGGCGCATCCCGAAAGGCGTGCTGCTGGTGGGCCCGCCGGGCACCGGCAAGACGCTGCTGGCCCGCGCCGTCGCGGGCGAGGCCAAGGTGCCGTTCTTCAGCCTCAGCGGCTCGGAGTTCGTCGAGATGTTCGTCGGCGTCGGCGCCGCCCGCGTGCGCGACCTGTTCGCTCAGGCAGAGGCCAAGTCGCCGTGCATCGTCTTCATCGACGAGCTCGACGCGCTGGGCAAAGTGCGCGTCCAAAGCCCGATGGGCAGTCACGAAGAGCGTGAGCAGACGCTCAATCAGCTGCTGGCAGAGATGGACGGCTTCGACGCGCGCAAGGCTGTCATCATCATGGCCGCGACCAACCGGCCCGAGGTGCTCGATCCGGCACTCCTCCGCCCGGGGCGATTCGATCGACAGGTGCTCGTCGACAAGCCCGACATCAACGGCCGAGAGCAGGTCCTGAAGATTCACACGCGCAACGTGAAGATGGTGCCCACTATCGATCTTCGCGTGGTTGCCGGACGCACGGCGGGCTTCGCCGGGGCCGATCTCGCGAATCTCGTGAACGAGGCTGCGCTGCTGGCCGCGCGGAAAGACAAGACCGCCGTCGACATGAAGGACTTCGACGAGGCGATCGACCGCCTGATCGCAGGACTCGAGAAGAAACGGGTGATGAACTCGAAGGAGCGCGAGATCGTGGCGTACCACGAGTCCGGCCACGCCATCGTCGCGTCAGCGCTGCCCGGTCTCGATCCGGTCCACAAGATCTCGATCGTGCAGCGCGGATTCGGTGCGCTCGGCTACACGATGCAGCTTCCCTTCGAGGATCGCTACCTCATGACGCGATCCGACCTGCTGCATCAGATCGCGGTGCTGCTCGCGGGCCGGTCGGCGGAAGAGATCGCCCTCGGGGAGATTTCGACAGGCGCCCAGAACGACCTGCAGCGCGCCACCGACATCGCGAGAGCCATGGTCACAGAGTTCGGGATGAGCGACGCCGTCGGTGCCATCAATTTCGCCGGCCAGAAGCGTCCACGCTTCATCGACATCGGGCTTGGCGATGAGCGCGGCCCGCATGCCGAAGAGACCATTCAGCTCATCGACGCTGAAGTGAAGCGCATCGTGACTGACTCACACGATCTGGCGCGGCGGATCCTTACGGATCGGCGCGATCAGCTCGAGAAGGTGACGCGCCGGCTGCTCGAGAAGGAAGTGATGGAGGGTGACGAGCTCCGCCAGATTCTCGCCGATGTGCCCGTCCTCGACGCCTAGCCGCGCCTTGCCGCCTCTCCCGGCGCGCCGATCGAGGCAAGCAGTCCTGTCATCTCCTGTACGAACTTCGTCGAGTTCATGAACACGGCGAAGTGGCCGCCCTTGATCGTCGTGAATGATTTCTGAGGTGCGTCGATCCGGTCGACGAACGCGCTGGCCGCGCTCGTCGGCGTCGTGAAGTCCTCGTCTCCCTGGATGACGAAGACGGGCAGTTCGAACCGTCCCGAGAAGACCGACGCCGGCAGTGCGCGCTCGAGAGTCATGATTCGCTCGCCACTCACCATTTGCCCCTCGCCCCAATCGCTCAGGTCGCGCAGCGTATAGCCGGGTGCTCCCAACGCGAACCCGAGCATACTCGCGATGAACGCGTCCGCTCCTTCGAACAGGTTGGCCCATCGCCGCTGTACCTGATAACCGCGTCCGTCCGCGTACGGCGGCGGTCCGATCTCTTCGAGCTCTCGACGCGCACGGCTGTTGCGCGTGGCGTGGGCCTTCTGTAGGAGTGCCTCGAACGCCACCTCATACCGTCCAGCAGGACTCTCCACTTGTCCCGTTCCGATGAACGCCTGGAACAGAGCCGGCGCCTTCTTCGCCATCAGCACGCCAAGTACTGAGCCCCACGAGTGTCCGAGCAGGATGATTTTCTGCTGGTCGAGGGTACGGCGGAGCGTCTCCGCGAGCTCGAGGCCATCATCGACCATGCGCTCGATTGTGAGGGTTCGGGCAGACGCTGCGCCGTTCCGGCCCAGCGTCCGTCCCGAGCCACGTTGATCCCATTGCGCGACGGTGTAGGTGCTCAGCCAGCGCCGGAATCCAGCGTATCCCCAGGGATTGGTCGCATCGCCCGGTCCGCCGTGAAGGACGAGTACCACGGGGTTCGCGCGGTCTTCTCCGCGAACCGTGACCCACTGATCGATCCCGCCCAGGTGCAGGTAGCTGGCTTGATCGACGGCGTTGGGTGTCGTGACGGCGTAGTCTTTGGTGTTTCGGGCGCGCAGGAACTCGAACAGGGCGCCCAGCTCGTGGAGGTCGCCGTCACCCCGCACGGGAACCTGTGGCTGCGCGGTGCCCGACAACGCCAGCACACCACACGCAAGGAGCGCCTGACGGCGATCGATCATGGTGTCCCCTTCGGGCGTGTGGCGACGAGCCGCGGTCTAGCGCTGCTCGTCTTGCTGGTCTTGGTGGTTCTGCTTGTCCTGCTTGAGCTTCTCGTGAGCGTCCCGCTCCGCGCGATCGCGCTCGGCTTCGCGCCGTTCACCGTCGGCGTTCATGATCTCGGCCAGCGCATGCACCACCTGCTGTCGGACTTCCGCGTTGGCGTCCTTGAGCGCGAGTGACAGCTGCTCGATGACCTGCGGACTGGCGATCTGACCGAGGGCGAAAGCCGCTTGCGCGCGCACATCAGGCACGGCGTCCTTCAGCGCTTCGGTGAGCGCCGGCAGCGCCGTCGTGCCACCGATTTCGCCGAGCGCGTGCACCACCTGCTCGCGCACGCTCGCGCTTGCGTCCTTGACCGCTGCCGCCAGCGCGCGCGTCGTCGCCGGATCGCGCAGCTCTCCGAGTGCCCAGGCTACCTGCTCCCGCACATCGGCGTTGGCATCGTTCAAGGCCGCACCGAGCGCGCTCGACGCGTCGCGGGATCCGAGCTGACCGAGCGACCACGCCGCCTGCTCCCGGACGTCTGGATCAGCATCGCGAAGCGCCTCGATCAGTGATGGCACCGCGCGCTTGTCGTCGATATTGCCGAGCGCATGCGCCGCTGACTGCCGCACCTCCGCGTTGCTGTCTTTCAGTGCGGCGATGATGGCGGGGGTGGCTGCTGTCGAGTTCATGTTCGACAGCGCATGGATCGCCTGCTGACGCACGTCCGGGTCGGAGTCGTGGATGGCCGACGCCAGCGACTGCGCGATTTTCGTGCGGGTCGCTTCGTCGAGCGGCGCGGGCGACGCGGCCGGGGCGCTATCCTGACCGGCCTGGCCGCTCATCGCGGAGCCCATACCAGCGCCGCTGCCTGAGCCAGAGCCGCTCCCTGCCCCGACGCCGCCACGGACGCCGCCTTCCACTCCCCCTCGTACACCACCCGAGACACCACCGAGGACACCAGTCTTCGGTCCGCCGTCTGAAACCGCGTTGGCATCTGTCGTCGCTTTGTCCGTACGCACCGACGGGGTCGGAGTCGGTGTTGGCGCGGGTAGCGCGGTAGGAGTTGGTGCCGGTGATGGCGATGGCTTGGGCGCGGCTGCCTGCAGCTCGTCGGTCACCATGAGCGGGAACGCTTCGGCAGCCGTGCCCAGCTGCAACGCCGCGATTGGCAGCACGAACAGACTGAGCGCGAGTCCTGCGACGGCCACCATGCGCGGGCGCGCGGTGCCGCGGGCGCGGGCGTTGTCGAGAATCGCGAGCAGACGGCCTTCGAGCTCGGACCGTCGCGCCATCGCGAGCGCCACCGCAGGCGCGGGACGGTTCGTGACCGTACGGGCGATATCGAGCAGGTGCTCGGCGTAGTCGGGCGCGACGGCCCCGGATGCGAGCACGAGATCGTCACAAGCGCCTTCGCGCTCGGTCCGCATACGTTTGATGGCCATCCAGGCCAGCGGGTTCAGCCAATGGAGACCTGCGGCCAGTGACGCGGCGACGTGGGCGGCGAAGTCCCCGCGGCGCACGTGCGCGAGCTCGTGCAGCAGCACGACGCGCCGCCGTTCGTCGGACCAGTCGAGCGCCACGGTCGGCACGAGCACCGCCGGACGACGCCAGCCGCACGTCATCGGCACTTGCACCTCGTCGGATGTCAGGAGATCGACGTCCCGGCTGAGACCGAGTTGCGCCACGCACGTGTCCATGTCGTCGCGCCATTCCGCAACACTCACGACCCCCGCACGCCGGCGGATGCCGTTCACTCGGATGAGTCCGACGACAAGGCGCAGAATCGCGACAACACTTCCCGCCACCCAGAGCGCGGTGAGGAGCAACGGCCACGGGAGTTGTGCCGCCGCCGGAGACGAAGGCGCCGTGAATGTAATCGTGCTCTCGCCAGATGCTGCCACCCGTTGGTGGTGTGCCGGCGCCGCCGCGCGCGCGTCCGACGATCTCGTTGCCGATCCCAGGTGCGCCGTCTCGGGCGCGGATAGCGATTCGAGTGTCAGTGTCGGAGTCTGCGACGGCGTCAGCAACGAGGGCACCGCGATCCGCCACGCTGGCACGACCGGGCTCAGCAGTGGGATCGCAAGGAGGCCCGTCATGCCGACGGCCCAGGCCACGTAGCGAACGGCCGCCGATTGGCGGCGCAGCAGAACGGCCGCGATGGAGGCCAGCGCGAGGACCGCGAGTCCTTTGGCCAGCATGATGAGAATCGCTGACGCGACAACCGACGCGGGAATCATGCTCCCTCCTTGCGGGCCTCTTCGATCAAGAGCGCCATCCGTACGAGCTCCTCGTGCGAGAGCGTGCGCGTGTCGAGGAGCGCGGCCATTGCCTGTTCGGCCGAGCCATCGAAAAACGTCTGCACGAGATGACGAACGGCCGACTGCTGCGCCTTCTCTTTGTCGAGACGCGGCGCGAACACATAGCGCGGGCCGTCTTCTTCGTGGCGCACGTGGCCCTTCTCCTCGAGGATGCGGAGCAGCGCACGGACAGCCGAGTAGCTGGGCGGATCCGGTAGTGCCTGCTGCACCTCTGCGGCGCTGGCCTTGCCGCGGGTGAAGAGCACGTCCATGATCTGCCGCTCCCGGCGGCTCAGGTTACCCAGGGGAGATTTCGCCACAATACGCTCCGGATCCTAATATCTTACGAATGCTGGCAGGCGGAGTTCCCAACGTCGGTCGAGAGTTCCGCGAGATGCTAAATGTTTAGCACTTTGAGGGCTCGGCGGTCAAGAACCGGGCCCTGCGCCGCGCCCCCGAACGCGCCCTATTGCCGGTCCTGTTCGGCGTCTACGAGATGCGCCAGCGCCTCGGCGGCCCCTCGGCGAACGTCGGCTTCCTTGTCCTTCAGCGCCGCCGTCAGAGCATCCACCGCCCGCTGATCGCCAAGGCTGCCCAGTGCTCCCGCCGCCTGCGCGCGCGCATCGGCGTCGTGATCGTTCTTCAGCATGAGGACCAGCGGATCGATCGCCGCCGTGGCTCGGCGCTCACCAAGCGCGGACGCCGCTTGCGCACGAACGTCGGCGTTCTCGTCGCGCAGCATGTCGAGCAACGTGGCGGTTGCGCTCGCGTCCTTCAGATGCGTCAGGACCTGTATAGCCTGTTCCCTCACGTCTTCGTTCTTGTCGTGCGCCGCCGCGGTCAGCGCAGCCGCTGGAATCGGGACATCGAGGCGCGCGAGCAGCGAGAGCACTTGGCTCCGCACTTCGGCGTCGGTGTCCGACAACGCAGCCACGAGGGCCGTGATGGTGGCCGGCGGCAGCGATCCCCGTCCGCGTTCCCCTTCATCATGCCCGCCGACGTTGGGCGTCGGTGTCGGCGTGGGCGTAGGCGTCGGCATCGCACGCGGCGTTGGTGTTGGCGTCGGTGTCGGGGCTGGCGTTTGCGCCGCCATGACGAGTCCTGCCGCGCCGGCGAGCGTGACTGCCGCTGCCGCGATGATGATTCTGCTGCCCCGTCGCAATACGTGGATCACGATGTCCTCCTCAATGACCGCTGACTTCGCTGAGCGCCCAGGCCGCCATCTTGCGGACGTCGGCACGCTCGTCCTTCAAGCTTTCCGTCAGTGCGCCGACCGCGCGCTGGTCGGCGATTTCGCCGATGGCCCACGCGGCCTTCGCGCGCACTTTCCACTCCGGATCTTTGAGCGCCGCGATGAGACCATCCAACGCATCGGCGCTCCCGATTTCTCCGACGGCCCACGCAGCCATGTCGCGCACGCTGCCGTCCTTGTCCTTCAGAGCGGCAATCAGACCGGGGACGGCTCGAGCGTTGTCGATTTCGCCGAGGGCCCAGCAGGACATCTCACGGACCGATGCGGCCCCGTCTGCACGAGCGGCTGCGACGAGCGCGTCGATACTCGCGGCGTCCTTGAACTCGCCGAGCGCCCACACCGCCTGATGCCGCACGGCCGCATCGTGATCCGCCATCGCATGCCGCAGACCCGCGGCCGCGCGATGGTCACCGATCTCGCCGAGCGCCCAGGCCGAAATCTGGCGCACTTCGGGGTGTTCGTCGTCCAGACGCTGCACGATGGGATCGACGGCTTCGGTAGCGTGGAGCTCTCCGAGGCTATGCACGACCTCCCGCCGGACGCTCCACTCGGTGTCGGAGAGGGCGGCAATCAACGCGCTCACGCCCCGTCGATCTTCCATGCGGCCGAGGCCCCTCGCCGCCATCTCACGAACTCGTGGTGAGTCGTCCTTCAACCGCCCCGAAACGGGCACGAAGGCTGCCGAGTCGCCGTGAGCCGCAAGCGCCCAGACCGCGCTCCGCCGCACCTGCCAGTCGCTGTCGCCGACGGTCGCGGTGAGCGGCGCTGTTATCGAGCGAGCCAGCGTCCCGTCATCGATCAGGCCCAGCGCGATGATTGCGTAGCGTCGCATCGTGGCGCGGACGTCGCCGAGTGCGGCTATCAGTGGCTGCACCGCTGACGCGCCAATGCGGGCCAGCGAACGCGACGCCTCGCGTGCCGGCGACGTCGGACAGTCGATCACCTCGTCAGCCTGCTCGAACCCGCCGTGGTCGGCTCGGCTCTCGACGCACTCGGGCATGGACACGACGGTGTCGTCGGCAAGCAGTGCCACTAGGCCGGGTACCGAACCGATCGCGTCTACACCACGCGCGCCGAGTTCCCGAGCCGCGCATGCGCGCGCCGCGGGATTTGGATCCAGCAGCCGCGACGCCGACGGCGATTGGGCCGACGACGCGGCCGGGGCATCGAACGCGAGAGGAACGACGGCGTTCGCGTGAGGACTGCCGCCAGTCGCCAGGTACGGCAGCACGACGGACAGATTGAGCGTCAAGATCCAGAGGCCTGCGCGACGAACCACGATCATCCTCCTTGCCGAGTGGCGGTCACGCGATGGGCCGCCGGAAACGTGCTAAAAAACTAGCAAGAACGCGCAGGCGTGTCCAGCACAAAATGCTAAATTTTTAACGTACACGGATTGGCGCGATTTTTGGCCGCAAACAGGCCGGTTGACTTGCCTGCAATGCAGACTTAAGATGACTGCATTGTAGACATGAAGCCCACACCTCCCTACCTGGGCGAATTCGAGTACGCGGTCCTCCTCGGCGTCCTGCACCTCCGCGATGGCGCGTACGCCGTGCCGCTGCGAACGCTGCTCGAAGAGCGCACCGGCCGTCCCGTGGCCCGCGGAGCCCTCTACACCGCGCTCGATCGGCTCGAAGCGAAGGGCTGCCTGCGATCGCGCGCGGGCGATCCAGACGACGACCGCGGCGGGCGTCCCCGGCGGTACGTCGCGCTGACGCCAGCCGGCCTCCGGGCCGTCCGCGCGACACACGGGGCGTTCGCGCGCATGACGACGGGTCTCGAGACGATCCTGGAGCAGCCATGACGCCTGCTCCGCCGCGAATCGCCGAGCGATTGCTCGGCTTTGTGATCCGCCGGCCCGAGATCCGTGACGGCGTCGTCGGCGACCTCGCGGAAGAGTTTGCGGCGTGTGTGCGGCGCCAGGGGCTGGCCGCCGGACGCCGGTGGTACTGGCGTCAGGCACTTGTCCTCTGCGTGCATCTCGGCGTCGCGGCTCCATCTCCCCCGCGAGTAGGCCGGGTCTTTCCTGACATTCCATGCGATCGTGGGCGTCTACAGTCTGATGGCGTATCTGGCGAGCCGGCGGACGCGCGAACTGAGCGTACGCGTGGCGTTGGGCGCCACGCGCGCGCACATCACACGGCTCACGCTCGGTCAGGCGGTGGCAATTGCGGGCTGGGGCGCAGGCGGCGGACTGATACTGGCCGTGATATTCAGCCGGATGCTCGAGACCTCGCTCTTCGGCCTCGTGTCAGCGAACTACTTGCTCGCGATTGTCATTGCGCTTGGCCTCGGGGCCGTCGCTGTTGCCGCGAGCTACCTGCCAGCCCGGCGCGTTGCGTCGGTCGATCCGCTCGTGGCGCTGCGGGCGCAATAGGACGCGCTGCGGCAGGGGAAGTCCGCCGAACGACGGCGTGAAGATCACAGCGCATATGGCAGTGACGCCTCCTCGACTCGCCGAGCGCATCGTGATGCTCGCCTCGCGGCACCGAGGCGACGCCGATGCGATCGCGGGCGACCTCTCGGAGGAATTTGCCGCTCAGATCCGTCGTTCGGACCCGGCGAGCGCACGCGCCTGGTACTGGCGCCAAGCACTCGCCATCTCCGTTCATTTAGTCGTGGCGCCGCGGTCGGCGCGTTGGAAAGGTCTCATGCCGCTCCCGATTGACCCTCCGACCGGACGCTGGACTGTCGACCTTCGGTACGATCTCCACGCAGCATGGCGGTCTGTTCGGCAGCAACCGGCGGTCTCTGCGACCATCGTCCTGACGCTGGCGCTCGGTCTTGCGGCGAATGCCGTGATCTTCGCGCTCGGCGACGCACTCGTGTTGCGACCGTTCCGCTTCGCCGGCGTCGATCGCACGGTCGTCATCGCGTCCGGCAGTGATTCCGAGCAGTTTCTCAGCCGGCACTCAGTCACACCGGGTGACTTCGTTGACTGGACCGAGCAGACGGGCGAGACGTTCAGTGGCCTCGCAGCGATCGCGTGGTGGGATGCGAACCTGAGTGGCGATGCGCTTCCCGAACAGGTGCCTGCGTTCCGCGTGTCGCCCTCGTTCTTCGAGATCCTCTCAGCCCGGCCCGCTCTCGGCCGTGCGTTCACAGCCGAGGATGCGAAGCCCGGGGCTGCGCGGATCGTTGTGCTGGCACACGGCCTCTGGCAGCGCCGCTTCGGGGGCGACGCGTCGATTGTCGGCCGCACCATCCAGATCGATGGCGAGCCGAGTGTCGTCGTCGGCGTCGCCCCGAAAGGCTTCGGGGCACCGTTCGGTGCCGAGCTCTGGGCGCCGCTCGTCCTGTCATCTGACGCGCGTCTCGATCGATCGCGTCGCGAGCTCATGGTGATCGGCCGGCTTCGCGATGGGGTGTCACTCGACGGGGCCAGGGCGCGCATGCGTGCTCTGGTAGACGAGCAGCGCAGAACGTACCCGTCCACAAACGCGAAGCGCCAGGTCACGGTCCGCACGTATACCAGTGGATTCGGTGACCCGGCGACTACGACGTTGATCGCCATTTGGCAAGCGGCGGCGATCCTGCTGCTACTCGTCGCGGGCGCGAACGTCGTCAACCTGCTCCTGGCCCGGGGCGTCGAGCGCCAGCGCGAATTCGCGATCCGGTTGGCAGTCGGCGCCGGACGCGGCCGCATCGTGTACCAACTGCTGGTCGAGGGGCTGCTGGTTGCGATGATGGCGGTCACACTGTCGACTGCGTTGACCTGGGCGCTGCTCGAGGGAATACGCGCCGCCTTCCCACCAGCGATCATCCGCTGGGTGGCTGGCTGGGACTACATGCGCATCGAGCCGCGGACCCTGGCCGTCACGGCGACGCTCGCGGTGCTCGTCACCATCGTCACCGCGCTGATACCTGGCCTCAAGGCCACGCGTTCCGCGCTGGTCGACGAGCTTCGGCAGGGCGCGCGGCTCACGTCTGGCGCGAGACCGCAGCGCCTGCGAATGGTGCTCGCGACCGTGCAGGTGGCGCTGACGATCGCACTTCTCGCTGCCGCCGGACTGACCGTTACGGGCGTGCAGCGCGTCACGCAGGGTCCTCTTGGCTTCACTCCCTCGGGCGTGCTCACGGCGACGATCACGCTGACGGGGCAACGTTACATCACGCCCTCGCAGCGGTACATCTTCATCGATCGGGTGTTGAATCGTCTCAGGGGGTTGCCGAGTGTGAATGTCGCGGCGGCAACAAACGTCATCCCGTACAGCGGCGCCAACGCGTGGACGTCATGCTGGACCGAGTCCACAATGCCCACTGCAGATACGGCCCGTGCCGTCGACTATCGCGCCGTCACGCCGGATTGGATCGATGCCTTGCGCGTGCCGCTCCTTAGAGGCCGTGCGCTCTCGTCTGCCGATCGCGACGATGCACTGCCGGTGGCGGTTGTGAGCGAGTCGGCCGCGCGTCAATTGTGGCCGGGACGGGATGCACTGGGGCGACGCTTCCGCCTGGACAAAGACGGACCGCTCATCACCACCGTCGGCGTGGTCGGGGACGTCGCTCACCACTGGCTGTTCTCCCGACACGCCCCGACGGTGTACCTCCCGATGGCACAGGCGGCGACGGCCGATGCCGTCATCCTGTTGCGGGTCGCGGGAGATCCGGCGGATCTGGCGACGCCACTCCGCGCTGCCGTCGCGGCTGTGGACTCTCAACAACCCGTCGCGAGTATCAGCACCTATCCGCGCCTGATCGCGGACTCCACGTTCGGCCTGGCCTTCGCAGCGCGCTCGCTGATGGTCATCGCCGCCGGCGCGTTGCTGGTGTCGGTCGTCGGCGTCTACAGCTTGATGGTGTATCTGGCCAGCCGGCGCACCCGCGAGCTCGGCGTGCGTATCGCGCTCGGCGCCACACGCGGGCAGATTGTGAAACTGACCGTCGCTCAGGGGTTACGGATCGCGCTGGGCGGAGCCGCGCTCGGCCTGATCCTCGCCGTCATCCTGGGCAAGGTCATGGAACGTTTCCTCTTTGGCATCGTCGCTGCGGACTACACGCTTACGGTGGGAATCGCGGTGACGCTGGCGCTCGTCGCCATTTCGGCGAGCTACGTGCCAGCACGCAGAGCTGCTGGTGTCGATCCGCTGATGGCGCTTCGGGCCGAGTGAAGCTCGGGGAGGGAGGCCTGGACTCCACTCCCCGTTCGCACCTACTGTGCAGGCTTATCACCGCTGTTCGGCACCGCCGCCTCGGCGGCCTTGAAACCTATCGCCGAGTGCGAGCGGTCGCAGAACGGCTTGTTCTGTGAGGCGCCGCAACGGCACAGCGCGAAGGGCCGCTTTGTCGTGTACGCATTGCCGTTCCAGTCCACGAGCTGCACGTCGTCGCCGTCCACGAGATACGATCCGTTCTCACGGACCTTGATCGTTACCGCCACTCAGTCACCCCATCTTCTGCATCGCCGACAGGAAGTCGGCGTTGCTCTTGGTCTTCGACATCTTGTCGAGCAGCAACTCCATTGCCTCCACAGGTGACAATGGGTTGAGCACTTTGCGCAGCACCCAGATCCGGTTCAGATCCTCGCGCGGCAGCAGGAGTTCTTCCTTGCGCGTGCCGCTCTTCTGAATATCGATCGCCGGGAACACGCGCTTGTCCACCAGCTTGCGATCCAGGTGGATTTCCATGTTGCCCGTGCCCTTGAACTCTTCGAAAATCACGTCGTCCATGCGGGAGCCCGTGTCGACGAGCGCAGTCGCCATGATCGTCAGCGATCCGCCTTCCTCGATGTTCCGGGCCGCGCCGAAGAAGCGCTTCGGCTTCTGCAGGGCGTTGCTGTCGAGACCGCCAGAGAGCACTTTACCCGACGGCGGAATGACGGTGTTATAGGCGCGCGCCAGGCGCGTCACCGAATCGAGCAGGATCACGACGTCTTTCTTGTGCTCGACGAGCCGCTTCGCCTTTTCGATCACCATTTCGGCCACCTGCACGTGCCGTTGTGCCGGCTCGTCGAAGGTGGAGGAAATCACTTCACCGTCGACGGATCGCTGCATGTCGGTGACTTCTTCCGGCCGTTCGTCGATCAACAGGACGATCAGGAAGACTTCGGGATGGTTGGCGGTGATCGACTGCGCGATGCTCTGGAGGAGCATCGTCTTGCCCGTACGCGGCGGCGCTACGATGAGCCCGCGCTGTCCCTTCCCGATCGGGGTCATCAGATCCATCACGCGGGCGGAGAGGTTCTCGCCGGTGGTCTCGAGCCGCAGCCGCTCCTGCGGGTAAAGCGGGGTGAGGTTCTCGAAGAACAGCTTGTCCCGTGCGGTGTCCGGCGATTCGAAGTTGACGGCTTCGACCTTGATCAGCGCGAAATAGCGCTCGCCTTCCTTGGGCGGTCGAATCTGTCCGGAGACCGTGTCGCCGGTCTGCAGATCGAATTTGCGGATCTGCGACGGCGAGACGTAGATGTCGTCAGGTCCCGGCAGGTAGTTGTAGTCGGGCGCGCGGAGAAAGCCGAAGCCGTCCGGGAGCACCTCGAGGACGCCTTCGGAAAAGATGAATCCGCTCTGCTCCGTCTGAGCTTTCAGGATCTGGAAGATCAGATCCTGCTTGCGCATGCCGGTGGCGCCGGCCACCGACAGATCCTTGGCGATCTGAGTGAGCTTCTGGATGCTCATGTCTTTCAGTTCGCCGATGTTCAGGCCTTTGGCCCGACCGCTCGACACGGGTGCCGGTTCAGCGGCCGTGTCGGTCACTGGCTGATCGAGGGTGTCGGTCGGCTGGCCGTTGGCCACGCGCGGCGCGCGCTTGTGGTTGCTGGGCATGGTGCAATCCGGGAACGTTCAGGGATTCTCTGGAGATCGTGAAGGCAGGAGGGATCGGCTGGCTCCGAGTACCGGAGGCGCGAATTGTGTACGGAGTATAGGACCGCGTCTTCGAGGGTGTCAAGCCACTGCGGCGGCGTGGCTTACACGAACCGTTCTACAACTGATCCGGCGACAGGCCGACACCCATGATGCTGCAGGCCTGGATCGGCTCGATGCCGAGCGACCGGGCCTTTGCGACCAGCGCGTCGCTCTCGGCGCCGGGATTCAGCCATACTTCCTTCGCCCCGGCTGCCGCCACGGCGTCCATCAGCCCGATGCCGATCTCGGGAGGCACGTAGATGGTGATGATGTCGATCGGCTCGTGAATATCAGCCAGCGAGGCCACGGCAGGCACACCCTCGACCATCGTCTCGTGGGGATTGACGGCGACGACGTGATACCCCTGCTGGAGGAAAGCGCGAACGGCTCGGTTGCCGTATTTCCGCCGATTGACCGATGCGCCGATGACCGCGACCGTTGGCATGTGCGTTCCACGTTTCGACGACCCGCGCGCCCCGGTGACGGGCGCCGGCTCAAGTAGAATTCCGGCAGTGCACCGCACGACTCTGTTACTCGTGCTCCTCTGCTGGGCCACCTACTTCGCCGGGCTCGGGCGTCCCGCGATCGGGGACTCCGACGAAGCCTTTTATGCCGAGGCCGGACGCGAGATGCTCGCGAGCGGCGACTGGCTGACTCCTCACTATAACTATGATGTCCGATTTCAGAAGCCAATCCTGCTCTATTGGCTGGTTGCCGCGTCGTACCGCGTGCTTGGCGTCACGGAGGCCGCCGCTCGAACCTTTCCGGCACTGAGCGGACTCGCCCTCAGCCTCCTGACGGCCGCCATCGCCCGTCGCTGGTATGACGAGCTCACGGCGCGCGATTCCGGACTGATCGTGGCAACGTCCTTCGGCTACTTCTCCATCGGCCGTCTGGCTCTTCCCGACCTCCCGCTGGCACTTACGACGACGCTTTCGATCTGGGCGGTGCTTCGAGCGAGTCTCGATGACGAGTCCGCGTCAGGCCGATGGTGGCTCGTCGCAGGCGCCGCATGTGGTGCGGGGATCCTCATCAAGGGACCGGTAGCGGTCGTGCTCCTGCTGCTCGTAGCCGCACCGATTCTCTGGCTCGAGCGGGACCGTGCGCGTATGCCGGGTCGCTGGCTCCTTGCTGCGTCGGCGGTCGCAGCGCTCATCGCGGCGCCATGGTATCTGGCGATGATCGCGGTGCATGGCGCGCCGTATGTCAGCAGCTTCTTCGTGGCCGACAACCTCGAGCGCTTCGCGACGACCCGGTTCAATGCGGCTCGCCCGCCATGGTTCTATTTTCCAATCCTCGCCGGCGGCCTCTTACCTTGGACGCCGGTTGCGGTCTGCTGTCTCGCGCCCGCGGCGACCTGGGTACGGGACAGGACGACCCGCACGGTCGAGTCGTGGCGGCTGCTCATCTGGCTTCTGCTGCCGCTTGCGTTCTTCACGCTTTCCGTCGGCAAGCAACCGCGGTACATCCTGCCAGTGCTGCCTCCGCTGGCGATTCTGCTCGCGCGCGGGTTCGTACGGGCGTCAGACGATCGGTTGGCGGGCCGCATTCTGCGGGTGGCCGCCGTGATGGTCGCGTTGTTCCTCGCCGTGCTCGGCCTGCTGCTCTACCGCGCCCGAGTGGTGGTCGTATCGGTCGAACCGTGGCTGGTGGTGGCCAGTGCCGGAGTCATCCTTGCCGCAGGTATCGGCCTCGCGGTCGCGGCGTTCCGCCTGCGGCTCACCGCAGTGCCGCTGGCGGTGGGCATCGCCGGAGCGATCACGCTCGGCGGACTGCAGTATGGTCTGGCGCCCGCGGGGCGCGATCCCGTGCAGTTGATGGCGGACATGGTCGTCTCGCATCGGCAGCCGGCCGTCCCTCTTGCGACGTACCACGCTTTCGTCCGCAATCTCGTCTTCTACGCGGGCATCGGGCACATCGATCTCTCGACCCAAGCGCAACTCCGCGCGTTCATCGCGCGGCCGGAACCGGTGCTGTGCGTCATCCCGGCGCGCGAACTGGAACGTGTGGCGCGCACCGAACCGCTCGACGTGCGGACGCTGGGCGAAGTCGAGTATCTGGATGCCTCGCCGGTCAAGCTTCGCGCGTTGTTCTCGAGAAATCCGGCTCGGAGCCTGCAGCGCGTCCTGCTCGTCACCAACGCGCGGCCGGCAGCCGTGAGCCAGACGTCAGACACTACGCGCTGAAGATCTTTCCCGGGTTCAGGATGCCGCGCGGATCGAAGGCCTGCTTGATGCGGCGAAGCAGCGCTATTTCATCGGCGGACAGCTCGATGGAAAGGAACGGCGCTTTTGAGAAGCCGATGCCGTGCTCGCCGGTGATCGATCCCTCGAGCGCCACGACACCCTCGAACAGTTCCCGCTCTGCCTTCCTCGCGCGCGCCACAGCCTCGAGATCCGACGGATCGACCATGACGTTGACGTGAATGTTGCCGTCTCCTGCGTGGCCGAAGCAGGCGATGAGCAGGCCATAGCGCTGACGCAGCACGTCGACCAGGGTGAAGAGGCCCGGGATCCGCCCGCGCGGAACGACTACGTCATGGTTGATCTTCAAGCCGGCCAGGGCGCGAAGCGAGAGCGAGAGCTCGCGCCGGACGCGCCACAACTCTTCGCGTTCGGGCCCCTCGTTCGCGCGCAGGATCTCGATGGCCCCTGCATCGCGGCACGCCTCCTCGACACGATGCGCCTCTTCCACCACGCCGGCTTCGAAGCCGTCCACGTCCAGGATCAGCAGCGCATCAGTGCCCTCCGGCGCCAACCGCCCGCTGCCGGCCTTGGTGATCGCGTCGAGACTCGCGCGATCGATCAGTTCCACTGTTGCCGGGACGACGCGCCGTTCGACGAGTCCTGTGACCGCCGCGACTGCCGCCTCCACGTTCGTGAAGCATGCGCGCAACGTAAGCTGCACGGGTGGTTTGGGTACGAGACGCAAAATGATCTTGGTCAGGATCGCGAGCGTGCCTTCTGATCCCACCAACAGCTGCGTCACGTCGTAACCCACGACGTTCTTGACGGTCTTGCCGCCAGTACGGATGACCTCGCCCGTCGGCAGCACCGCCTCCAGTCCGAGGACGTAGCGTTTGGTCGTGCCGTACTTGAATGCGCGCGGTCCACCCGCGCACTCGGCTACGTTGCCGCCGATCACCGACTGTCGAAGACTCGCCGGGTCGGGCGGATAGAACAGCCCAACGCGCTCTACCGCATCCTGCAGATCGCCTGTGATGACGTTGGGCTCGACAATGGCGAGAAGATTCTGCTGATCGATCTCGAGGATGCGATTCAGCCGTTCCAGGCTGATGACCAGCCCGCCGGCAACGGGGACGGATCCGCCGGTGTATCCAGTGCCGCCGCCCCGAACGACGAGCGGCACCAGATGGCGATCGCAGAGCGCCGCGAGCCGGGCAATCTCGCTCGTGTCAGCTGGCAGCGCCACGAGGTCAGCCGGACGGCCTTTCTTGAGTGCGTCGGTACCGTAGGCGAGCAGGGCGTCCGGATCGCGGCGTACCCACTCGCGTCCGACGATGCCTTCGACAAGAGCCGGGAACCCCGGCGGCAATGTCACGTTGTCAGCCTCATGCGTCAGGCGCGCAGCGCCGATGGCGTCTTGCCCGCCGCGTCGAGCGCACGCACGAACGCATGAATGCGCTCTGCGCCCTCGCGCAACCGCTCCATCGACGTCGCGTACGAAATCCGCAGGTAGCCGGGTGCGTCGAACGCCTCCCCGCCGGTCAGCGCCACGTGGGCTTCGTTCAGCAACGCGTGTGCGAATTCGTCGGAGGTCCGGAGTCCATCTGGCGACAGCAGTGCGCTGATGTCCACGAACAGGTAGAACGCACCGGCCGGCACGTGGCAGCGAATACGCGGGTCGGTTGTCAGCCAGCCGATGAGCGCGTCACGGCGCCGCCGGTACTCGGCCAGCATCTGTCCCACGACCTCCTGCGGTCCCGTCAGTGCTGCGATCACCGCCTTTTGAGAAATCGAGGTCACATTGGACGTCGAGTGACTCTGAATCGCATTGCACGCGGCAATGACAGGCGCGGGCCCGACGGCCCACCCGCAGCGCCAGCCAGTCATCGCATACGACTTGCTCGCAGAACCGGTCAATACGGTCCGGTCCCGCATGCGTGCCGCGAGCAGCTTCGGCAGATTGTGCGGCACCGGATCGTAGATCAGTTGTTCGTAGCACAGGTCGAGCACAATCCAGATGTTCTTGTCCACCACCGCATCGATGATCCGCGAAAGCTCGTGCTCGGCAATCATGGCGCCGGTCGGATTGCACGGCGAATTGATGACGATGCCGCGCGTGACGGGCGTGATGGCATCCAGGAACGGATCGGCGGTGATTTCGAATCCCTGCTCGGGATAGGTGCGAACGATCACTGGCGACGCATCAGCGAGCTTGATCTGTTCCGGGATCGTCGGCCAGCCCGGCGCGTGGGTGATGACTTCATCGCCTTCCGCGAACAGCGCCATTGCGGCGTTGTAGAGCGCCTGTTTGCCGCCCGCCGTGACGATGACCTCGGACGCTCCGTACTCGACGCCGTAGAGCGACGCGTAGTGAGCGGCAATTGCCTGGCGGACCTCGAGCGTTCCCGCCGCTGGCGTGTATTTCGTGAAGCCCTGATCCATCGCCGCATGGCCAGCGGCCTTGATGTGCTCCGGTGTGTCGAAGTCAGGCTCGCCGGCTCCGAATTCGACGACGTCGATTCCGCGCTGACGCAGCTTCTCGGCCTCGACCAGCACTCTCATCGTCGGCGACGACGAGACGCGTCCCATGCGATCCGCGAGCATGCGCTCCATCCTTGAATCTCCTAGCGGCGCTTTGCGCGCAGCCGTGCTTCGACCGCTGGCGGCACGAGACCCTGCACCGACCCGCCGAGCATGAAGACTTCCTTCACGAGGCGCGAGCTGGTGTAGGCGTACTGTTCGGCGGGCAGCAGGAATACGGTTTCGATCCGTGCGTTCAACCGGCGGTTCATCTGCGCCATCTGGTACTCGTAGTCGAAGTCGGAGACTGCACGCAGCCCGCGTACGATGGCGTCGGCTTGACGGCGCTCGACGTAGTCGACGAGGAGCCCGTCGAAGGTATCGACCTCCAGCGCCGGCAGATCCTTCAGCACATCCCGCAGGATCGCCACGCGCTCGTCTACGGAGAAGAGCGGCGTCTTCGAGGCATTGACGAGCACCGCGACCACGACACGATCGAACAGCCGTGCCGCGCGCCGGATCATGTCGACGTGTCCGTTGGTGAGCGGATCGAAGGAGCCCGGACACACCGCCAGCCGGGACGGCAGCCGGCCACCGGCATCAGCGTTGTGTGTCATCGAGGCCTCCTGGATCGCCGGCGGGTGCCTCGCCGGCGAAGAATGACAGTGTGCTGTCGCCCGATCGTACCGTGCGGACGCGCTCGAGCGCACCTGCTCGAGTGGCGACCTGGCGTCTGGTCGCGTGCTCGACGACGAGCACGCCGCCAGGGGCGAGGAGGCGGCTGACGGCATCAGCCAGTGGCGCGGGATCGGTGTCGTACGGCGGGTCGAGCACGATCACATCGTACGCCGGCTGCGCGGAAGATGCCTGAAAATGGCCCAAATCCGCGCGAATAATAGCATAGCCGTCGGTGAGCCCACATCGCGCGAGGTTGGTGGCGATGAGGGCCGTTGCGCGTCGATCCTGATCGACGAACGTGACGTGTGAGGCGCCACGGCTCAGCGCTTCGATCCCCACGGCTCCAGTGCCCGCACAGGCGTCGAGCACGGTTGCATCGGGCAACCGAGGCGCCAGAATGTTGAAGAGCGTCTCGCGGAGACGGTCTGAGGTCGGCCGCAACCCCGGCCAGTCTGGAGCGTCCAGGCGGCGGCCTCGAAGTGTACCGGCGATGATGCGCACGTGTGTGACTCAGCCGACGGCAACCAGCCCGTAGCGGCTGCCCCACGTCCGCCGGAACTCGTCCAGCCATTCCGGATCACGCGTCTGGTCGTCAAGCCAGACGCTGGCCTCGTGCCTCGCCGTCTCCATCAACTGATGATCGCGCAAGAGATCGCCGACACGGAGCGTAGGCGCGCCGGCCTGGCGCGTGCCAAAGACATCGCCCGGACCGCGAAGCTCCAGATCCTTTTCCGCGATCACGAATCCGTCGGTGGTCTCGCCCATCACCTTCAACCGCTCACGCGCCTGATCCGTCAGCGGATATTGATACAGGAGGATGCACGACGAGACGTGCGATCCACGTCCCACCCGTCCGCGCAGTTGATGGAGCTGAGACAAGCCGAATCGCTCCGCGTGCTCGACAATCATCACCGTCGCATTCGCGACGTCGATGCCGACCTCGATCACCGTCGTCGACACGAGGATATGCAGCTCACCTGCGGCGAAGGCCCGCATCACGCGATCCTTCGCGTCCTGCTTCATTTTCCCGTGCAGCAGCGCCACGCGGAACTCCGGGAACACGTCCTGCGCCAGATGGTCTGCCATCTCCGTGGCGGCGCGAAGGTCCGTCTTCTCCGACTCGCTGATGATCGGATAGACGACGTACGCCTGCCGGCCGGCGCTCAGCTCGCCGCGCATGAAGGCATAGATCTCCTCGCGGCGGTTCTCCGGCCGCGCCGTCGTGCGAACGGGCGTACGGCCAGGGGGAAGCTCGCGGATCGATGACACGTCGAGATCCCCATATGTCGTGAGCGCGAGCGTGCGGGGGATGGGCGTCGCCGTCATCACGAGCATGTCGGGCAGCAGTCCCTTCTCACGCAATTCTGCGCGCTGCAGCACGCCGAAGCGATGCTGCTCGTCGATGATGACCAGGCCGAGTGTCGCGAACCGCACCGAACGCTGGACGAGCGCATGCGTGCCGACGACGAGGTGGAGCTCGCCTGCGGCGACGGCCTTCGCGAGGCTCCGGCGCTCGGACGCGCCGCGGTTTCCCGTCAGCAGGCCGACGCGGAACCGTGTGGCGGCCAGCAGCCGCGACAGCGTCGCGAAGTGCTGCTCCGCCAGGATCTCTGTCGGCGCCATGAACGCCACCTGCTGGCCGTTCTCCATCGCGAGGACGGCCGCCAGCACAGCGACGATGGTCTTTCCCGCGCCGACGTCGCCTTGCAGGAGGCGATTCATGGGATGCGGACGCTGCATGTCGTCGCCGATGTCCTTGAGCGCCTGGCGCTGTCCTCCCGTCAGATGAAACGGCAGCACGGCGCGCAGCGATTCCCTGATGCGGTCGTCCACCTTTGTTTGATAGACCTTCCGTTCCGCATCCGATTCACGCCGCCGGAGCAGCAGGCCGACTTGAAACCGGAAAAACTCCTCGAACACCAGCCGCTGCTGCGCAGGTGTCTTGAAGGCATTGAGCTGGTCGATCGGCGTCTCGGCATCCGGAAAGTGGACCTGGCGCAGCGCGGTCAGACGATCGGGCAGACTGAGCCGCGTCCTTACGCTCTCGGGCAGCGGTTCGTCGAGCGTCTCCGGCAGCTTGAGGAGGGCTTCGTGCACCAGCCGCCGCTGCATCTTCGGCGTAATGGAGCGCGCCCGCTCGTAGACCGGCACGATCCGCCCGATGTGCAGCGCGTCGGTCTCGTCGTCGTCAATCAGCTCGAAATCAGGATTCGTGAATTGCAGCCCGAACGGACTGCGCTCGAGCGTGCCGTGCAGCACCAGCCGCTGTCGCGGTCGGAGCTGATCCTTCAGGTACGACGAATTGAACCAGGCAGCGCGTACCGCGCCGCTCGAGTCGCGCACGAGCGCCTCGAAAATCCGGAAGCCGGGCCGGCGGGTGGCCCGCAGTCCGCTCTGAACCAGTTCCCCGCTGATCGAAGAGGTCTGCCCCTCGCGCAGCGACGCGATCGGCTGCAGCCGGCTCCGATCTTCGTAGCGCAGTGGAAATCGATAGAGGAGGTCTTCGAGTGTCTGGAGGCCGGCGCGCTGGAAGTCGGCGGCCTTTCGGGGACCGACTCCGCGCAGGAACTGCAGCGGCGTCTGAAGCACCTCGTCGGGCCGTGCCATGGTCGCCGGACCGCTACTGCACGATGACCGCTTCGCCCTTCCGAAGCTCGATCCCGCGGATGTGCGCGGGAAGCGGAAACGGCGCGTCGATGTCGATCCCGTCCGGGTTGTCCGCGGTGCGGGAGTAATAGGAGATCACCTGCTGGACGACCGACTTCGGCACGGGCATGCCACTGACGTGTGCAGATTCGAGCTGACAATGCGCTATGCCGTCGGTGGTCGCCAGAACGCCAGTGACATCGACCGGCACGCGGCCTCGAAGGAGCTGCAGCGCAGCCTGCGTGCGCATGTCGGTCTTGCCGGCATTCGCTTTCACTTCATCCAAATCGACGGTCGCCTTGCCCGACACGCGTCCCGCATCGTCGATTGTGATGAGCGGATCGATGAGCCCCGCGGGCAGCTCCGCTTTCGCGTGGTACTCGAGAAAGGCATTCACTTCGTTCTCGCTGACCGGCGTGCGGCGGGCGGATGGACGATCCGACAGGCCGTTGACGGCGATGACCGCCACCTTGCGGAGCATCTCGTCGGCGTCCGCCCGTGAGTGCGCTGACTGTCCCGCCAGTGTTCCTGCGAGCGGCGTTATCAGCACGACGGCGAGCACCAGAGGGCGGAAGACAGAAAAACTCATGGATCGCGCGACCTTCAGCATCTGCGGCGCTGGCGCACCTGTCAAAAGTGTACCACGCGCACGCCGCCACTCAGACCGGGGTGGCGGCGAGGAGCGCACGAACCTCGGCTGCTCGCGGCAATCCGTCACGCGCGCCGTGTGCGCGGCAGGCAAGCGCCGCTACTGCGTTTGCATGGCGCAGCAGCAGGGCCGTATCGTCAGGTCCCTGCTCGACCAACGCGCTGATGAATCCGGCGCGGAAGGCGTCTCCTGCACCGGTCGAGTCCACGCACGTGACCTCGAATGCTGGCGTCGCAATCATCTGTCCGCTGACGCGTGCGAGACTGCCGAGGGGACCGAGTGTCACGCAGACCATCGCCGGGTTGAAGCGCGCCTCCAGCGCGGCGAGGGCATGCTCCTGCTCGGGCTCTCCGGTGATCTGCTCGGGAAACCCTTCCGACGTGATGATCACGTCGATGAGCCTGAGGAGCTCGTCGACGCCAGGCATGACGGCTTCGACGTCGACCACCGTCACGATGCCATTTGCGCGGGCAATCTGGGCTGCGCGCGTCGCGGCTTCGATATCATCGCAATCGACGAGAAGGACGCGGCCGGCCGCGACCACGTCGGCAGGTACGTCGTCGGCCTGCTCGGCCAGCCGGCGATCGCGGTCCCAGAGCACGGTTCGATCGCCCGTACGCGCGTCCACCAGAATGACGGCACTTCGAGATCGAGCGCCGGCAACCGTGTCGGTCGCCAGCGTGACACCCTCGTCTTCGAGGCTCGCCTTCCCTCGCTCGGCGAAGTGATCGTCGCCAAACCGGCCCACGTAGCACGCGCGCAGTCCGAGGCGCGCGCACCCCACCATGGCTGACGCGACTTGCCCGCCTGGCAGCCAGACGAGCTCGTGGATGGGATGCTTCGAGTTGCTGGTCGGAAATGTTGGAACTCGAACGAGGAGGTCGAGGCTGTTCTGGCCGAGGCCGACCACGTCGAACCGGCGGCCGTCCGCAGGCAGGAGGTGAACCGGCAGTCGCACGCTGCGCATGCTACCACGGGCGATCCGGCGCATGGCGGTTGATTTTCGCCTTTTGTTTGCGTATCATCCCCGCATGCTCCCGCTCACCAAACGCCAACGCGAGATCCTCGACTACCTGAATGAGTTCATTCAGCAGCACGGCTACGCGCCGAGCCTCGAGGAAATCGGCCGCCGGTTCAACCTGTCGTCGCTGGCCACGGTGCACAAGCACCTGACCAACCTGCAAGACAAGGGGTTCATCAAGCGCGCGTGGAACCGAAGCCGATCGGTCGAGCTGGTTCCAACGCGAATGGGAACCCGATCGGTCGAGCTCCCGCTGCTCGGGTACGTGGCCGCGGGTGCGCCCATCGAAGCGATTGCCGGAGCGGAAACGATTGCCGTCCCCGAGGAGATGGTCGGACGACGAGACACCTACGTGCTGCGGGTGCGCGGCAGTTCGATGATCGACGAACAGATCCGCGACGGCGACTTCGTCATCGTCGAGGATCGGAAGTCGGCCGACAACGGAGAAATGGTCATCGCCTTGCTGGGCGGCAGTGATGTGACGCTAAAGAAGTTCTATCGCGAGAACAGCCACGTGCGCTTGCAGCCGGCGAATCCGGTCATGCAGCCAATTGTCGTGGCGGCGGATCAGGTGCAGGTGCAGGGAGTCGTGATCGGCGTCCTTCGGCGATACTGAATGCCCGGCGCCACCTGAGCTCGATGGTAGACTCGCTGGCATGTCAGATCGGAAGCAGATCAACTTCACCATCGTGCCCGACGAGGCCGCGGGCATCGAGCGCACCTACTCGAATTTCTGCGCCATCGCGCACACGCCGTTCGATTGCACGCTGACGTTCTGCGAAGTGCAGCCGCTGTCGGAGCAGGACATCAAGCAGGTCGAATCCGGCGCCACCGACCATGTGGTTCGCGCGCCGGTTCGCGCGCGCATCGTATTGCCGCTGCAGAGTGTGCCGGCGCTGCTGGCCGCCCTGCAGGAGCAGCTGCGAGCCATGCCGGGTCCCACCACCGGGCCCGTCCATTGAAGCGAGGCTCCGGTGCCCCCTTCCGCCGCGGCCGCCCGTGAGATCCTGGCGCGCCTCGAGAGCCAGCATCCCGGCGCCGATACCGAGCTCCATCATCGCAACGCCTTCGAGCTGCTGATCGCGACGATCCTCTCGGCGCAGTCCACCGACCAGCGGGTCAACCTGGTCACGCCGGCGCTCTTTGCGAAGTACCCCGACGCGCACGCACTGGCTGGCGCGGACCCCGAAGCGATCCAGCCGCTGATCGTTCAGACCGGGTTCTTCCGACAGAAGGCCAAGTCGATTGTGTCGGCGGCGCGGCTGCTGGTCACCGAGCACGGTGGACACGTGCCCGCTGACATGGACGCCCTCACGAAGCTGCCTGGCGTCGGGCGCAAGACGGCCAACGTCGTGTTGGGCCATACGCTCGGTGTGCCCGGTCTGCCCGTCGATCGCCACGTCCTTCGCGTGTCGAATCGGATCGGTCTCGTGAGAAGCGAGGATCCGGTGGAGGTCGAGCGCCAGCTTTGCGCGCTGTGGCCAGAGGACGAATGGACCGTCGCCTCCGACACGCTGATCCTGCACGGACGCCGCATCTGCCGTCCGAATCCGGCATGCGAGCTCTGCGCGGTTCGAGACGACTGCGAGTACTTTGCGCGGGTCGTGTCAGTAGACCGCCCAGCCGCGACAGCGGCCACGCGATCGCCGCGGCGGCCACCCATGCGACCCAAGGCGCCGGCTTCTTCACGCCTCGCTGGCAAGGGCAGAACGGCGACAGTGCGGGTGGTGCCCACCCGGTCGCAGAAGCCCGCGCGCGCTCGCGCCAAGAAGAAGGCGCGATGACGCGCGAACATTTCGAGGCGCTCGTCGAGGAAGCGTTCCAGGCCATCCCGCGCGAGTTCCGGCGCCGTCTCAAGAACATCATCATCGTGGTCGAATCGGAGCCGTCCCCAGCACTACTGGCCGAGATGGAGATCGAACCGCCCGACACGCTCTTCGGGCTGTATCAGGGCACGCCGCTTACGCAGCGCGGCTGGGACTATGGCAACCGTCTTCCCGATCGGATCGTGCTCTTCCAACGGCCGATCACGGAG
>JBKPMA010000031.1:0-4099 GCA_046731935.1 Acidobacteriota bacterium | reverse complement strand
GACGTCGCGGAGGGACACCTCAAGGCCTCTCGTCACAGTGGTCCCACGCGGGTAGGAGCTCGTCCCAGCTCTCGCGAGCTGCCTATTGAGTGATGCGCGTCGACTGCCAGGCAACGAATTGCCATCGTCCGTCGCGCTTGACGTAGACGCTCATGAACCGCAGCTTCAAATCGAGCAGCTGCCCGTCGCTGGTGACATTCACCGCAGCCCGGCCGGTGAGTACCGCCGCGTCGCCGTAGAGCCTGACCGTTACGTCTTCCGGAACGATGGAGTGGTATTGCGTCTTGCCGGACGTGATGGCATCGATGATGGTCGCCTTTCCGTCGAAGCGGCCACTGCTGTGAGTGTAGGTCAGGTCGTCTCCGAGGAGCGCGGTCAGCGCCGTGCGGTCCGCGGCGATGAACGCCTTGAGCCTGGAAGCGTCCGCTGCGCGCACTGCATCCTCGGCCGTGGCGGCCGCGGGCGCAGCCTGACCCAACGACAGCCACGCCACCACCGCGAGTGTCTCGATCATTTCATCCTCCTGCCGCGCCGCAGGGCGTGCGATCGACCCTTCGTCCTCCGAGTCTTCGGAGCAGGACGAGCCGGTTTCGAGCCGGTTGGAACAGCGGGCGCCGCGATTGTATCCCGGGCCGTCTCCGGGCCAGGTCCGGCTCCTTCGTCGTCGTCTTCGTACTGAACGGCTTCTTCCATCCGGCGCTCGATCACGTGCCGCCGCGACGGACGGTACATCTGCTCGACACCGAGCAGCATGTTTGCCAGTGCGCTCGTGCGCGGCCGTGGCGACAGCCGGTAATAGATCCACCCCCGCAGCTCACACCAGATGAGGACGCGGTCCACGAGCCAGAGCACCGCGAGTACTCCGATCAGCCAGAGCATCGTCGTCATCGCGCCTCCGCCGGTGAAGAAGCCCTCGCGTGCATCGATACACGGTGTCTCATCGTGCTCCTCCCTGGTGAACACCAGGCTCCGGTGAACGCGTCCGCCAACGTGCAGATCACGCACCGGCGCACGCGATGACCCGCGACAGGGCAACGACTGTCCGCGAATCGTGGTCGTTCAGTTGTGGGAGGGCTGACTCGAACGGGATTGAGACCGGGCAGAATCGCGTCTGCACGCTATCAATACCGCCAGCGCTCTGCGGCGCGATGCTCCTTACATTTGTCGCACTCCTGGTCTGATCGTATCCTCACACAAGCCCAGCTGTCCAACGACACTTCAGGGCGTTGGGCGCTTTGGGCGTTGGGCGTTGGGAGTTGCCCGCCTCCGCTTGTCGGCCCTAGTGGCGCGACAAGCTACGGCGAGGCCTCGCGGTAGCGCTCTTGAACAGACAGCGCGCAAGCGGGGGAGTTGAGAGTTGGGCGTTGATCCGGACTTGCCGCCGAACAGCCTCGCCATCGAGGCACGCGATCTCGTCAAGGTGTATCCCAACGGTGCGCGGGCGCTCGATGGACTGACGTTCTCGGTCCGCGCGGGAACGATTTTCGGGCTGCTGGGTCCGAACGGTGCGGGCAAATCGACGACGGTCAAGATCCTGACGACTTTGTCGCGGGCCGACTCCGGTATGGCGCGCGTCGCAGGACTCGACGTGCTTGAGGTACCGCACGCCGTGCGTCAGGCGATCGGGTGCGTCGCGCAGAAGTCTGGCGTCGACATCGACGCGACCGGCCGAGAGAACCTCTCGCTGCAGGGGCACGTCTACGGCCTGCGCGGCAAAGTGCTGCGCGATCGGGTGGATGCTCTGCTGGCGCGCTTCGGGCTCGCCAGCGCGTCAGGAAGGGTCGCGCGCACCTACTCCGGCGGGATGCAACGTAAACTGGACATCGCCATGGGCCTGATTCACAGGCCCCGCGTCCTCTTCATGGACGAGCCTACGACGGGCCTGGACCCTGAAGCACGCGCCGACCTCTGGGAGGAAATCGCGCGCCTCTCCCGCCAGGACGCGATCACCGTGCTTCTGACGACCCACTACCTCGAAGAAGCCGATCGTCTAGCGGATCGCCTCGCGATCGTGGATCGCGGCCGCATCGTCGCGGAGGGGGAGCCAGAGACGCTCAAGGGGGAGTTGTTCGGCGATGCCGTGCAGGTGGAGTTCGACGGCACCGCGCCCGAGAGCCTCGTGCGGACCGCACTCGCGAGTCTGACAGGGCTCCGCGAGATCCTTGTCGATCCGCACCACGTGCGCGCACGCGTAGACCATGGTGCCACGGCGGTACCGTCGATGCTGGCCGCGCTCGAAGCCGGCGGAGTCAAAGTCGCCTCCGTGCGCGTGGCGCGGCCGTCGCTCGATGACGTGTACCTCCGCTATGCCGGACGGTCCTTCAGTGAGGCGGATCAGGGAGCACCGCGATGAAAGTGCTGTCGGACTCGGTGGCCATCATGGGACGGCTGCTGCGGAACCTGGCGCGGCAACCCTGGTGGATTGCGATCTCCCTCGCGCAGCCGATCGTGTACCTGCTGCTGTACGCGCAATTGTTCAAGCGGGTCGTCGAGCTGCCAGGTTTTAACGCCTCCTCGTACCTGACGTTCGTGACACCCGGCATCGTGGTCATGACCGCGCTCTTCGGCGGTGGCTGGAATGGCATGGGCATCATCCAGGACCTCGACCGCGGCATCATGGACCGTTTCCTCGTGTCGCCGATCAGCCGCGTCGCCTTGATTGCGGGACGGCTACTGGCATTGGCCGTGACGACCGTCATCCAATCCGCCATTCTGCTGATCCTGGCCACGCTGCTCGGGGCGCGCTTCGACGGTGGGGTCCGTGGTCTGGTCGTCCTCGTCCTGAGCGGCGTCCTGCTGGCGTCGCCGATCGCCGCTTTGTCGAATGCGATGGCGCTCGTGCTGCGACGTGCGGAGTCGGTGATAGGCGCTTCCAATTTCATCATTCTGCCGATGACGTTTCTGTCCCCAGTGTTCATGGCCAAGGCGCTGATGCCCGGCTGGATTCAGACGGCCGCCAGCTTCAATCCGGTCGGGTGGAGCGTGGACGCCGCCCGCGAGGCGCTGCAGGCGCAGCCGAACTGGTCGATCGTGATCACGCGGTTTGTCTATCTCGGCGGCTTCGCGGTGCTGTCGGCGTGGCTTGCAACCCGAGCCTTCCGCTCATACCAGCGCTCGGTATGAGACAACGTCGAAGAGTCCTCACCGCGCTGCAACTCATCGCGTGCCTCCTTTGTCTCGCGCCCCGCATGGCAGCGGCGCAGAATCGTATCTACAGGCCCAATCTCGCCGACGAAGACTGGAGCTTCCTGAAGGACCCTGCCAAGCGGATCGACTGGTGGGATCGGGTCAAGTACATCCCGCTCGGAGATCGCGACGACTGGTACGTGACTCTGTCGGGCGAGATTCGATACCGGCCCGAAGGATTCCGGATCCGGCCCACGGATACGGCTCCGGCGACGCGTGACCAGTACCTGCTGCAACGGTACCTGTTCGGTTCCGATCTGCATTTCGGCACGCGGACACGGGTCTATGTCGAAATGCAGAGCGGCGTCATCAACGGCCGCATTGGTTCCTCGCGTCCGACGGACGCCAACAGCATCGATCTCCATCAAGGATTCGTCGAGTGGAAGACCGATGCCGGACCTGCTCCTGCATTCGACTTGAGGATCGGCAGGCAGGAGCTCAACATCGGCAGCAGCCGCTTGATCTCGGCTGCACCGGGTCTCAACGTGAAGCGAAGCTTCGATGGCGTGCGCGTCGCCACTGCGGCCGGGGGGTGGCGGTTTGATGGCGCCGCCGCCGTGCTGACCGATCTCGAGGCCGGCGCGTTCGACGACGGCCCGGACGGGAAGATCAGATTCTGGGGTGTGGCGGCTGGACGCACCGGCATCTGGCTCCGCGGTGCGTGGTCGTTCTACTACCTCGGTCTGGAAAACAAGAACATCCAGTTCGCGCAGGGACGCGGCGAGGACGTGCGCAACACGATTGGCGTCAACTGGAAGGGCGGCGCCGGTATTGCGGACGGCAACTACGACGCGATCTTTCAGGTGGGGTCGTTCAAAGGACAGCGGGCGGCGGCATGGGGCCTCTCGAGCGAGACGGGATTTCGCCTCGCGAAGGTCCCTTGGCGGCCTCGACTCGGCGTGCGAGCCAACGG
>JBKPMA010000030.1:0-2885 GCA_046731935.1 Acidobacteriota bacterium | reverse complement strand
GGAGCCGCCGGTCGCGACCGCTCCGCCGCTCGGGCTCGACGTGGTTGAGCACCCACCCTTCGCGGCGCAGCTGACTCAACAGCTCTGTCTGAAATGCGACGAGCGCTTCGAGCGTCGTGAACCGCCGCTGGATGGAGGGTGCATCCGGCGGGCTCACGATGAGCCGGCACTCCTCTTCACTATGCGCGACGCGGAGCTCGCGGTCCTGCCGGCGGAACACCCACACGACGCGCAGCGCGGCCACGCCGTCGCCGGTTCCCCGTGCCGTGAAGAGTCGCAGCTGATGATCGCTGTCGGTCATGACCTGGAGCGCCTGTCGCCGCACGCGGTAACACTCGCTTCCCTCGCTTGCGATTGTAGCTGAACGTCTTCCCCAGCGGACTGGCGTACGTCTGTCGGCCAGGCGTGCGGAAGAAATTCGTGCAAGTCTCGCCGGGCACATCGAAGGCAGGGGCGAATGGCGCCGGCGCCACATTCGTGTGGACGACGCGGAGAATGACCGCCGCATAGGTTGCAGTGACGGCGCGCCGGCCTTAACATGCGCGCACCTGCTGTGCGGGGCCCGGTCCGTGGGCGCTCCGTGCGTCCGGAGGTCCCGACCAACCGTGGCCGACGAGTCATCTTCTCAGTCCGATCACGTCTACGCCGTCATTGCCAGCTTCCTCGGCTGGACGCTCGACGCGTTCGACTTCTTTGTCCTCGTCTTCGTCGTGCCGGCAGTCGCCGCTGATTTCGGTCGGACGATTCCCGACATCGCGCTGGCCATCTCGGTCACGCTGGCCTTCCGTCCGGTCGGCGCGTTCATCTTCGGCCTGATGGCGGATCGGTACGGCCGTCGGCTGCCGCTCATGATCGATCTCGTCTTCTTCTCGATCGTCGAGGTGTTGTCGGGACTCGCGCCCAACTACGCGACGTTCATGGTGCTGCGTGCGCTCTTCGGCATCGGGATGGGGGGCGAATGGGGCGTCGGCGCCTCACTCGCGATGGAGAAGGTGCCGAGGCGATGGCGTGGCGTGCTCTCGGGCCTGCTGCAGGAGGGATACGCGACCGGGTACCTGCTCGCCGCGTGTGCGTTCTTCTTCGTGTACCCGCACTTTGGCTGGCGTGCGATGTTCTTCCTCGGCGGCGCGCCGGCGCTGCTCGCGGTCTTCATCCGTCTCAAAGTAAAGGAGTCCGACGTCTGGGCCAAGACGCGTCACGACGACTGGTCACAGCTCGGACGAGCCATCGTCTCGAACTGGCGGCTCTTCCTCTACCTGGCCCTGATGATGACGATGATGAACTTCGTCTCGCATGGGACGCAGGACATGTATCCGACGTTCCTGCAGAAGCAGCGCGGCTTCAGTCCTCGACAGGCGGCCGTGATCGCGATGATCTATAACGTGGGCGCGATCTGCGGCGGCATCGTGATTGGCTATCTGTCGGATCGTATCGGTCGCCGCCGGGCGATGGTGATCGCGCTCGTCCTGGCGATCTTCGCCATTCCGCTGTGGGCCTACGCGCCGACCACCGTCCTGCTCGTCGTTGGTGCGTTCATCCTGCAGTTCTTCGTCCAGGGTGCGTGGGGCGTCGTGCCTGCCCACATCAACGAGCTCTCGCCGGACTCGGTGCGCGGGTTCCTGCCCGGCTTCGCGTACCAGTGCGGCGTACTGATCGCGGGCACGGTGGCGTACATAGAGGCGGTCTTCGCCGCGCAGTTCTCGTACGCCAGCGCGATGGCCATGACCGCGCTCACCGTCTTCACGCTGGCCGCAATCGTCGTGTCGCTCGGCCGTGAACGCCATGCCATCGAATTTGGCGCATCCGGTCCGGCCGGGCCGACCGCATCATGACCAGGTCCCCGGGAGACGAGCACGCGCGCGTCTTCGTCACCGACGTGCACTGGTTGGAGGACCGCGCGGCCGGCACCGTCAACGCGTGTCAGGCTGGCGTCGAGCAGACAATGGCGCAGGTGCGCCAGTGGCATCCACGGTTGTCCGGCGCGTCGCCCGCGCAGCTGCGCACCCTGAGCATCGAGGACGGTCGGCTCGTTCAAGCGCGCGAGCACGGCTTCGACACGTGGCAGGCGTTTGCCGACTATCTGGGTGCGCTGACGCGAGGTGAACGCCGCGAGCCGTTCCTCGACGTCTTCGAAGCGATGAGGGACGGGCGCGTCGACGAGGCGCGCCGGCAACTCGCGTCGCATCCAGAGCTGCTCCGCGCGTGGGGCACGAATCGCACGACGCTCCTCAACCTTGCGGTCAGTCTCGCCGGAGCAGGACACGATCGGTTGCCGGAGGACGCATGGGCGCTGCTGGATCACATCATCCAAGGCTCGGACGTCTCTCTCGGCAACCATCGAGGATGGACGCCGCTCCATCAGGCGTCGACGCCTGCGATGATCGATCGGCTGATCGCAGCCGGGGCGGATGTTCGCGCCGAGGCGCACGGCTCCGGAGGTACGCCGCTGGCCTCGAATCTATTCTGGGGCAACCGCGCATCCGCTGAAGCCCTGACGGCGCGAGCGATCGTTCCCAACAATCTTCGGATCGCGGCGGCGCTTGGCCGTTCGGATCTCGTTGACGCGTGCTTCATGCCGAATGGCGAATTGACACTGGAAGCTCGAGCCGGCCGCGGATTCTATCGTCCGCACGTCGGGTTTCCGATCTGGCAGCCGAGCGGCAGCAGGCAGGAAGTCCTCGACGAAGCCTTGACGTACGCCGCGAGGAACGGGCGCGTGCGTGTGCTCGACACGCTGGTCGCGCGCGGTGCGAACGTCAATGGTGATCCGTATCGGGGGACTCCGCTTGCGTGGGCGGCGTGGGCGAATCAGGTCGACACGGTCGATTGGCTGCTCGCGCACGGCGCCGAGGTCAACCGCCAGGCCACCTTCGGCGGACCTGGCC
>JBKPMA010000029.1:0-3001 GCA_046731935.1 Acidobacteriota bacterium | reverse complement strand
GTGTTGGTCATGAGGGCCCGTTGATGGGGAGCCTGATGCCGTACGTTCTTGTCGGTCTTGGCGGATTCATCGGTGCCAACGCCCGTTTCGTCGTCGCGCGTTTCGTTGGTGCGCTTTTCGAGACGAAATTTCCGCTGGGCACCTTCATCATCAACGTGAGCGGATCCTTTCTTCTGGGAGTCCTCGGTACCCTCGTGGCGCAGAAGGTGATGCCGAACTCAGAGTCGATGCGCCTGGCGCTTGGCGTCGGATTCTTGGGAGGGTACACGACCTTTTCGACGTTCGAGTTCGAAACCCACGCGCTGTTCGACGACGGCTCCTGGGTGATCGCGACCGCGAACATCGTCGCCAGCCTCTTCGTCGGGCTGCTTGCTGTCCGGGCTGGAATCGTCGCCGCAAAGGCCCGGCTGACGTGAGAGCGCGGTATGAAGATTGAGGCCGAGCAGGTGCTATGTCGTTTTCAGCTGTCGAACTTCATTCGGCGCGGCGTGTCTCCGTTCTACGAATGGATTGTCGAGACGGCGCATCACGAGGGTTTGCAGGGCGCGACGGTTCTCAAAGGGTTTTTTGGTTTGCGTCCGCAGGGCTCCGTGCTCGAGGAACACCCCTGGGCCATCTCACAGGAACTGCCCGTCATCGTCGAAGTGGTCGATGAGCAAGCGCGCATCGAGGCGCTCCTGGCGAAAGTCGAGCCCGTGTTTCGCGAGGGCGTGATCACGCTCGAGCGGGCGCATGTGCTGCTCTATCGAGCTGGGCCACGTCAGGCCGCCGCCTCGCTGACGGCGCGAAACATCATCGCCACGGTACCCACCAGTGCCGCGGCAGGAGTACGCACGATGAAAGTGCCTGAGAACGGCGTGTTGCTTCGAATCTTCATCGGCGAGAGCGACAAGGAACCCGGCCGCGGCCGGCCACTGTATGAAGCGATCGTCCGCCGTGCGCGCGAGGCTCATCTGGCGGGGGCGACAGTGCTGCGCGGTCCCATGGGCTTCGGTCGTCACTCACGAGTCCACACGGCGAAGCTCCTCGAGCTCTCAACCGACCTGCCGATTCTGATCGAGATCGTCGATTCGGAAGAGAAGGTCGACGCGTTTCTACCGACCGTCGACGAGCTCGTCACCGAGGGCCTGGTGACGCTCGAAGCGGTGCGCATCGTCCGGTACGTGTCACCGGACAGTCGCAGCTAACGTGCGAGCGTGAACCCCGGGTCGATGGAGCGGACCACACGTGTTGCACGGCCTCTGGAGGAATCACGGTGTCAGCCAGCGCCAGCCGCCAGTCCCCGCCTAGCGGCCGTGAGCTGACGGGCCTCCCGGCGAGACCGTACTTGAGACTCCAGACCTATCTGCCGACCATGATGATCGTGAAGGAGCCCGGGATCGCGGGGCCGCGGCCGGCAGCCGGGGGCGGCGCCCCCGCCGGAGTAGGAGGCGGCGGTCCGATCTGCGAGGCCATCGCGAACAGGTGGCCCGTCTTGCTGTCGAATGCGATCGTGCGCGCACCGTTCGATGGCCACGTCTTCAGGTCCTGCTCGACCTCGAAGGTCGTCGGGCTCTTCTCCTTGACGATGGTCATCGTGCCGTTGCCTTGTGTGCTGAACGCTTCCAGCGTCACCGGATTGAACGCTGCGCCGTCGGAATTGCCGGCGAGCGGCAGCCTCTCGAGGATCTTTCCGTCCTTCGCGCTCAGGATGACGAACGTCTGCGGCGGCTTGGCGTTGGGGTCGGCCGCCGGAGGCGGTCCAGCCGGCGCCGCCTGACCGGGCGTTCCCCGCGCCGCAGCCGGACCAATGGCGCTGCACGCGGCGAAGAGGATCTGATTCTCCAGATCGATTGCGAGCCCATTGCACCCGCCGTTGTCGCCAAGCGGATAGGTCTTCGTCACCTTCATGTTCTTGACGTCCACTACCGCGACGCCGCCGGGCCGGTCCTGGAGGACCTGATAGACGGTGCCCTTGCCGTCGGCCACGGTCTGCTCCGGGACGCCGCCGAGATCGATGTGCCCGAGCACTGCGCCATCGTTCGCGTCAACCACCAGCAGGGACTTCGTCGGGTGGCTGCCGATGTAGACGCGATCGTTCGACGTGTCGCAATAGATCCCGTCCGCGCTGAATCCCGCCGGGACTTCGATCGTCTTCATCAACGTCATGGTCTTGACATCGAACATTGACGGTTGCGGATGGTCGCTGGTGAAGCCGTGCCCCGTTTTCGCGCACACCGTGGCGCCGTTGCCGCCAACACCTGGAATCACGCCCACGGGTTCGAGCGTATCGAGATCGAAGATGGTCAACCGCTTTTCGGACGCAGGCACCGCCGGCGTCGTCGCCGTGGCCTCGCGCGCCGGCGTGGCGCCGCGCGTGATGTACAGCCGGCGGCCGACCGTGTCTGCATAGATGTAGTCGGTGCCGCCCTCGCCGCCGACCCGCGCGGTCTTGAGCACTCGGTACGGCCCGGTGGATTGCGCCAGCACGACTGGCGCGAGCGCCGCAATGCCGGCGACCGGCAGGATCAGTCGGCGCATGGCCGTTCTCCTCACTTGTGCGACGGAGTATATGCCACCGGTCTACTCACCTGTGTGCTCGATCATCAACAGGACGCGGCTGGCCGCCGCGCGGCGCTCGATCGAACGCGATCGGCGTGCGCAACGTCGAGCAGAAGCGCGTGTCGACGGCACGCGCGGCATCGAGAGTCGGCGAGGTGCCAGCGATGCGATAACCGGCGCCACCATGTCGGGCAACCCGCGCGTCAACGGGGTAGGGTTCCGACCAGCATGGCCAGACCGTTCCATGTGATCTGCACGCCGATGGACAGCAAGACGAACGCGATGACGCGCTGAACGCCGTGCGCGGTCTGTGGCTTGATGCGCGCAGCGATCATCGGCGCAAAGCCGTAGCACACGAACACGACGGCGCTCAGCACGGCGACGGGGAGCGCGATCCCGACATGCGCCGCCACATCGGCGAAGCCGCGTTGCGCCGACGCCTGCTCGCTCAGGGTAATCA
>JBKPMA010000028.1:0-6636 GCA_046731935.1 Acidobacteriota bacterium | reverse complement strand
AGCGAGCCATGGCGTTGGCCGTGCTCGTCGAGGACGGTGACGCCGCGGCGGCGGGCACTCTGAAGCAGCTGAATACCGGCGACGCCGAAGTATTGCTCGACATGTCTGAGGTGGGCGGCGCCAACGCGAGAGCTGCAGTCGTCGCGGCATTCGGGCAGGCGCCTGCACCCATGCGAGGACGCCTGTTGGACGAGTTGAGCAGGCGGCACATCGCCGTGCCGCCGGCGTCGATTGCGCCGCTCTTGAACGATGCGTCGCCTGAGACACGGGCGGCCGCGGCGCGTGCGGCTGCCGGAACGACGTCTACGGATCTCGTACCGGCTCTGGAAGGGCTGTTGCAGGACCCGGACCCGCAAGTGCGCAACAACGCGGCGCTCGCGCTCAAACGGCTCGGGAGCTCCTCGGGCGCCGACATCGCCGACGCGCTGCTCAACAGCGAGCTTGCTGCCGTGCGGCTCGAGGCGCTCAGTGTCCTCCGGGACGATCCCTCGACGCCGGTCGCGGCGCTGGCGGCGTCGGCGCTGCAGGATCCGGATCCGATCGTGCGCCTAGCGGCGGCGGAACTGGTGGCACCGAGTCAGCCCGGTGTTGCCGCGTCCGTGCTGGCCGAAGCGGCCGGCAGTGACAATCCAGCTGTCGCGAACGTCGCGGCGCGTGTCGTGGGAAGTACGAACCTGGCGCTGCCCGCTGGCTCGCTGCCGGCCCTGCTCCGCTCGCCGTCGCCCGCTATCCGGGTACAGGCGTCACGGGCCGTGCTCGCGCGAGCCCGTGGCGGCGATGCCGCGCAGACTCCTGCACAATAGGGCATTTCCGGGCCGTTGAACTGTAGTTCGTAAGGATTCGAACCGATACGCTCGATGGGGGACGGTGTGCGTGCCGGCCCCACAGATCTCCGCTCACACAGGTACACCATGGTCAAGAGAGCACTCACACTCGCGGCGGTGGTCATGCTGGTGCCGGCCCTGGCCGGGGCGCAGGCCGACCGGCAAGGGGCTTCCTTCAAGATTGCCGTTCCGGCAACGCCCCTCGTCCGCATGCCGGACGTCGACCGCGACTCGGTCAACGACGTGTATCTGGCGGTCACGGGCGCTGGAACGATCCGCGGCATCTTCCTGAACAACGCCGGCGCCGCCGTCAGTGCCGCCTTCACCATCAATCAAACGACCAAGTATGCCGCCGCGCCTCGCGTGACGTACAGCGCCGCTCAACAGGCGTTCATCGTCACCTGGCACGAGGCCGTCACCGCAACGACCAACGCAAACAACGTCAAGGTGCGGCTCGTGAAGTACGGGGTCGGACCCGTGGGGGCCGAGGCGGTCGTCTCGTCGCCCGGCTCTTTCTGGGAATACGGTCCCGACGCCGGAGCGAGCCCGGGTGAATTCCTGGTTGCCTGGATATCGATCGATGCAGGCAAGTACAACGTCTATGCGCGACGCGTTGGGCCGACCGGTGCATCACTGGGTGCGATCATCGCAGTTAGCACTGCCACTGACTACGAACGCGAGCCAGTCGTCAGCTACAACCCGTCATCGAACGCGTACCTGGTCGCGTGGGCCGGCTACAACGACGCCGGCAAGTACGCCTACGTACGCGGACGCACGATTCGGGTCGGCTCGGATGCGCCTGGGCCGCTGGTCCAATATCAGAAGGCGAGCTCGACGTATCTCCCGTCGCTCGCCGTCAACACGTCGACCAATCAATATCTGCTCACGTGGTACCAGACCGTCGCGGGCGTAAAAGCCATTTACGGATCGCTCATCAATCCCGATGGCGCGGCGGCCACGGTGCCGAAGGCGCTCAACACGAAATACGCGTTCTACGACGGCAACGACCTCGACTACAACCCGATCAGTGGCACCTACTTAGGCGTCGGCCACGGCGTGACCTACGACGACACCGGCTTCGAGATCAGCAGCACCTTGGTGCCGCAGTCGCCGTTCTACATCACGGCCACGGCGGGCATCCTCGGGGCAACGGCCACCAGCGGAAACTACAATCCCCGGGTCGCCCCGTCAACGAGCACGAAAAACTGGTTGGTCGTCACTGCCACTAACTACAAGCAGCTAACGGGTCAGCTTATCCAGACGCCGAGTCAGGACGGCGGCGGCACTCCTCCCCCGCCGCCTCCCCCTGGCAGCCAGCCCTTGATGGACGTCGGTACGCCATCGAACGGCGGCACGGTCATGATGCCGCTGACAATTTCAGGCTGGGCCGTCGACAAGGGGGCAGCGACAGGTCCCGGTGTGGATGCCGTTCATCTCTACGCCTATCCGAACCCGGGCTCGGGTCAGCCGGCGGTCTTCCTTGGCGTGGCGAACTACGGCCTGTCGAGGGCTGATGTCGCGAACGTGCTCGACGACTCGCAATTCATCAATTCCGGTTTTCTGCTTTCGATAGACGGCCTCGAGGCTGGCACGTACCGAATCGTGGCGTTCGCACACAGCACGGTTGCCAACGCGTTCAATCAGGCGAAGGCCGTCACGGTCACCGTGAAGGGCACTCGGATGAGTCTCGACTCTCCGGCGAACCACACGACCGGTCCGGCGCCGCTCTTCGTGTCTGGATGGGCGGCGGACAATTCGGGTAGTAGTGGCACCGGCGTCGACGCTGTGCACGTCTACGCGTATCCGGATCCAGGCTCCAATACCCCGGCGATATTTCTGGGGGTCGCTGCATACGGCCTCGTGCGCTCCGACGTGGCGGGATTGCTCGGTTCGGCACGTTTCCAGAACAGCGGATTCTTGTTGAGCGTCTCGAATCTGACGGCCGGCTCGTACCGCCTCGTGGCGTACGCGCACAGCAGCGTGCGAAACGCGTTCACGGCAGTCCGAACGGCTGACGTGACGATCACGGCGGGACCGCAGCTCGCGGTCGATACACCTACGAACAACGCAAGTGTGCCGGCGAGCTTTGCTGTCAATGGCTGGGCCATCGATCTCACGGCGCCGTCAGGCACGGGCGTGAACGCCGTGCACGTGTGGGCCTACCCTGTGCTGGGCGGTTCCCCGCTCTTCGTCGGCGCTGCGCAGCTGGGCATCACTCGCACCGATGTGGCAAACGCGTTCGGTGCCCGCGCCCTCTCGTCGGGATTCACAGTCCCGGCCACACTCCCACTGCCGAAGGGAAGCTGGGTGTTGCACATTTTTGCGCGGAGCACTGCTACAGGCACGTTCAACAACGTCGCAACGCGGCTCGTGACGGTGCCGTAGCGAAGCCGTGTCGCGGCGAGGCGGCGTCGCGCACAAATTTTCTGACACCGTGAGGCGGTGACCGCCTACCGGCGGCGCTCCTTCACAGCCGCTCGGGTCTCACGGTCGATTTCGCGCCGTTTGATGGTCTCGCGCTTGTCGTGAGCCTGTTTGCCCTTTGCGAGCCCCACGGCGACCTTCACCCGATTGTTCTTGAAATACATCCGGGTCGGCACCAGCGTCATGCCGCGCTCGACGGTCTTCCCGATCAGCTTCCTGATTTCCTGCCGGTGAAGCAGTAACTTTCGCCGGCGCGTCGGCTCGTGATCGGCGTAACCACGGTGCTCGTACGCACTGATGTGGACGTTGTAGAGAAACACTTCGTCCTGTTCCACACGGGCGTAGCTGTCCCGAAGATTGACCCGGCCTTCGCGAATGGCCTTGACCTCGGTGCCTTGCAACACGACCCCGGCCTCGAATGTCTCGAGGATGTGGTAGTCGTGGAAGGCCTTTCGATTGTCAGCAATGTTCTCGGTCTTGCTGCTTTCCTCGACCGCGTTCTTGCGTGTCATGACAGGCTGTGAGTTCGAAGCCGGGCGTGAATGGTCCAGCACGGGGAGGTATGACGAATCAACAATTCTTCATCCTACCTCGGGAGCCGCGCGACCTGCGCGAGTCGGGCCGCCAGCAGGACCGCCTGCACCATGCTTCCGTGATCGGCCACGCCGCGGCCAGCAATGTCGAACGCCGTTCCATGATCGACCGACGTCCGCACGATGGGCAGGCCCAGCGTCACATTCACCGACTGCCCGAATGCGAGCAGCTTCACGGGAATGAGTCCCTGATCGTGGTAACAGGCGACGACGACGTCGAATTCCCCGCGATGCGCACGGAGGAAGATCGTGTCCGCCGCGAACGGTCCGTCTACATCGATGCCGCTCGAACGGCAGGCCATCACCGACGGACGAACGACGTCTTCATCCTCGCGCCCCATCAGGCCGTGCTCGCCGGCGTGTGGATTGAGTCCGGCCACCGCAATCCGCGGCCTCGCGCATCCGAATCGCGGGAGCTCGCGCGCGGTCAGGCGAATGGTGGCCGTGAGCCGCTCCTTCGTCAGCGCTGACGGCACGTCGCCCAACGGAATGTGCACGGTGGCCAGCACGACCCGCAGCCCGGGCGCATCGAACATCATCGCGGTGAGCGCGCTCCCGGTCAGATGTCCAAGCAAGTCGGTGTGGCCGCGCCAGGGCAGGCCGGCAAGCGCGAACGCCTCTTTGTTGACCGGCGCCGTCGCCACGGCATCCACGCGTCCAGCCATCGCGTCCGCGGTCGCGCGGACGATGAGATCGTACGCGGCGCGCCCGGCCTCGGCGGAGAGCGCCCCCCGCACAATCTGCAAGCCGGACGGCACGTCGTAAACAATCGGCTCGCACACGTCTGTGACACGTGGATCGCGAGCCGCCTTCGCGGCGATTTCCGGACCGATCCCCGCCGGGTCGCCGACCGTCAGCGCGATCCGCGGCAGGCTCACGTCAGACACGCTGGGTCACACACGTCACCACGCTCGCCATTCCGCAATCCGCAATCCGCAATCCGCAATCGTTAGTGGCAGCTGCACGTCGTGCTTCCGCATCCCCCGCTGCCGCACCCGCCGGTGCCTGTGCCACACCCCGTCGGATTACTGCAGCCACCCTCGTCGCCGCAGCCGCCTCGCAGCTCGCCTTTCGCGTTGGGCAGCTCGTAGCGCAAACAGCACTTCAGACGGCCGCACAGGCCGGAGAGCTTCGAGGGATTCAGCGCGAGGTCCTGCTGCTTCGCCATCTTGATCGACACGGGCTCGAAGGTCTCGAGCCACGTCGTGCAGCAGAGAGGGCGGCCGCAGGACCCATAGCCTCCCAGCATGCGGGCCTCATCGCGGACGCCTATCTGACGCATTTCGATTCGCGTGCGGAACTCGCCCGCCAGCAGGCGCACCAGCTCGCGGAAATCGACCCGCCCTTCGGCGGTGAAATAGAAGATGAGGCGTGAGCCGTCGAACACCTGCTCCACGCGAGACAACTTCATCGGCAGGTTCAGCTCCCGGATGCGGAGCAGCGCGACACGCCGCGCGTCACGTTCGCGCTCTTCCTGCCGTGCCCTCGTCTGTCCGTCATCGTCGGTCGCCATCCGGAGGAACTGTGCGCGCTGAAGCGTCGCCTGACGGGACGCGACCGCCGGGATGACTGGTACGACGGTGGCGAGCGCCGGTCCGTTGTCAGTTTTGATGACGAGCGAGTCGCCAGGAACGGGCGGTGGAGACGCGGGATCGAGCAGGAACGTCAGGGTGCGGCCCACGGGACCGAGACGCACCGACACGAACGGGCCGGAAGCTGACTTGTCCACGAGACACCATATCGGTCAAGCCGCGCTCAAAGCTGAAGCGCCACCCAGTCGGCGACGATCTTCGGACTGGCGTTGCGCTCGAGCGCCTCGAGGGCGCGGTCGATGGCCGTAAACGCGCGGACCAGGCGTGCCCGATCGAATGCCGGTGCCAGCCGCGACAAGATCGGCTGAAGATCGGCATTCGCAAGCCCGCGCTCGTCGGCGCTGGTTGAGAGGACGCCCAGGTCACGCAGCAGCGCATGCAACAGGCGCAGGTGCACGGCGAGGGCATCCCGTTCGCCGAGTCCTGTGCCCTTCCCTTTACCCGAGATGGCGCGCGTCGCGTCGAGGCGCGCGCGCGTATCCCGCGCGCGCGCGACCTGCTCGAGCAGCTGGCGCGCGCCGTCACGAACCTCCGCGAGCTCGGCGGCGGCCAGGGCCCGTCCGAGGCTGCCGTCAGCGACGGCGGCACGAGTCGCCGCTTCGGCCGGCGGCATCCCGTTCGCGGTCAGATAGCCGGCGACGTCGGATCCGGAGAGCGGCGCGAAGCGGATCGCCGGACAGCGCGATCGCACCGTCGGCAGCAGCGCGTCAGGCCTCGAGGCCACCAGCACGAACACGGTCCCGGACGGCGGTTCCTCGAGCGTCTTCAGCAGGGCGTTCTGGGACGGTCCGAGCAGCACATCAGCCGCTTCGTCCACGATCACCACCCGCCGGCGGCCCTCGAACGGCCGATACGCAATCTGTTCATTGAGGGCGCGGATTTGATCGATCGCGACCGTGACGCGATCGCCTTCCGGAGCCAGCAGTACGACGTCGGGGTGTACCCCTCGCGCGATCCTTCGGCAGGCCGCACACTCACCGCACGCGTCGATCGGCAACGTGGTCGATGCCGACGCGCTGCCTACGACGACGTCGCGCAACGGCGAGACACAGTTCAGAGCCTGAGCCAGCGCCACGGCCGTCTGCCGCTTGCCGACACCCTCCGGGCCGGCAAAGAGCAGGCTCGGCGGAAGCGTGCCGGACGAAACGGCGCGCGACAGCAGACGCAGACTGCGGCGGTGACCGATGATGTCCCGGAATGGCA
>JBKPMA010000027.1:0-10464 GCA_046731935.1 Acidobacteriota bacterium | reverse complement strand
CTCGGGAATCAACGACTTGAAGCCGGCTGATGACGCGCGTCTGCGGAACAGGCTCGTCTGAAGTTACTCGTCAGCAGCGCGAGCGGGATGAACGGCGGGAACTCCGGAGCCATCCCGCGACTTGGTTTGCCAAATCGAACGAGCTAGCTGAGAATCAGCGCACCCAAACGTGAATAACGCCTGCACGCGGAGGTACGCAGGACTCCGCGAGGCATTCGTGGCCGGCGTGCATGGAAGTCGCCCGTTCATTGAGAGCGTGGCGATGGCGCAGAGCCGCATGAAGTGGGTCAACGGCTTACTGAAAGGGTTGCTGCTGGCGGTACTCGCGCTGGCGGCGGCGATCGCCGCTAACACCTGGCACCACAGTTCGCGCCAGCTGGATGTGGCCGTGATCACGCCGCCTGCGGTCGATGAGCGTGCGGCTGGCGAATCGCTGGCAGCGGCGATCCGCGCGCGCACGGTCTCGTCTTATGACGATGCACAACTCAATGCCGACCAGTTCGCGGCGTTGCACGCGCATCTGACGCGCCAGTATCCGAAGGTTCACGCCGCCTTGACGCGCGAGGTGGTCGGGGACTTCAGCCTGCTCTACAAGTGGGAGGGCAGCGACCGCAACGCGGCGCCAATTGCGCTGATGGCGCACCAGGACGTGGTGCCGATCGCCCCGGGCACGGAGGGGGACTGGCAGGCCGAGCCGTTCGGGGGCGTTGTGAAAGATGGCTTCGTGTGGGGCCGCGGCGCATGGGACGACAAGTCGAACCTGATCGCCGAGCTTGAAGCCGTTGACGCACTGCTCAGCGCTGGGTTCAAGCCGCAGCGTACGGTGTACCTGATCTTCGGCGCCGACGAAGAAGTTGGTGCCGGACGCGGGGCGCAGCAGATTGCCGCGCTGCTGCAGCGACGCGGCGTGAAGCTTGATTTCGTACTCGACGAGGGGTCGGTGATCACCGAGGGCATCATCCCGGGGCTCAGGCCGCCGGCCGCGCTGATCGGCGTAGCCGAGAAGGGCTACCTGTCGGTCAAGCTCGAGGCCAAGGTGACGCCGGGGCACTCGTCGATGCCGCCGGCGACGGGACAGGCGGCGATCGCCCAAATTAGTCAGGCGCTGGTGCGGCTCGATGCAGCGCCGATGTCCGGCACCGTGCGCGGCGTGGCGGCCGAGATGTTCGACACGCTGGCGCCGGAGTTCCCGGCCTCTGGCCGAATCGTGTTGTCCAACCCGTTGGCTGTTCGGGCGGCTGCTGCAGCGTCAGCTTGAAAAGAGCGCCAGCACCAACGCGATACTCCGCACGACCACCGCGTTGACCATGATATCCGGAGGCAACAAGGACAACGTGCTGCCGGGACGTGCCGAGGCGGTGGTCAACTTCCGAATCCTGCCCGGCGACACGCGCTCCGGGGTGATCGATCACGTCAAGCGCGTGATCGCCAACGACGACATCGTCGTGACTGCGCTGCCGGGCAGCACCGAGCCGTCCGAAGTCGCGCCTACCGGCGGCAGCGGCTACCAGGCGGTGAACCGCACGATCCGAGAACTATTTCCAGGTACCGTGGTAGCACCGGCGCTCGTGGTTGGCGCGACTGACGCGCGCCACTTCAAGTCGGTGTCGAAGCAGGCATTGCGTTTCTCCGCCATGCGCGTCAGGCCGCCGGATCTGTCGCTCTTCCATGGCACCAACGAACGCATCTCGCTCGCCAACCTGGCCGACATGATCCGTTTCTACTTTCGCCTGCTGCAAACGAGCGCGGGTACACCGTGACGTTGAGGGGCGGTGCGATCCGAAGCAACCCGTAGGTCCTTTCCAGGCGCTGAAGAGAGCCGACCGAGGGCGAGATCGACAACGTCATGATCGTCCCACGCTCGCGCCCAGAGTGACGAGAAGCTCGTCCAGCTGCGCGAACGTCTCGACCATCGCATCCGCCGCTCCGGTGCCGGCGGCGTCGAGCGCTGCCTTCGAGGGATAGAGCTCGTGCATGACGAGCAGCGTCTTGCCAGCCTTTTCCTCGAAGGTCACCGTCGTCACGGACCCACTCTCACCACTTTCCTCGTTCGTCCAGACGAGGCGCGAGGGCGGCGTCACGTCGAGGTACGTCCCAAAGAACGCCATGTCATGGCCTTCGAACTCGAGACGGTACTTGCCCCCGACACGAACATCCATCTCACAGGAACGCAGAGACATGCCCATCGACTTCGGTGCCCACCAGCGCTTGAACAGCTCGGGCGTGGTCCACGCCTCGAACACGATGCGCGCCGGGCCGTTGAAGGTTCGCGTCACGACGAGCTCACGCTCCGACGTCCGTTCGACCGTCGTGCGGTTCGTCATACGAGGAGCCTCATTTTCTTTTCTTGCGTCCATCGACCTTCTCCTTCTGCTGTAGTTCCTCGACAACCGTGTCGAGCTCGTCGAACCGTGCGTCCCAGAGCTGGCGGAATCTCTCGATCCACGCCGCCTCTTCCTCCAGGCGGCGCCGGCCGAGCGTGCACGTCCGCACGCGCCCGACCTTCTCTGTGGTGACGAGCCCCGCCTGCTCCAAGACGCCGACGTGCTTCTTCATGCCTGTCAGGGTCATGCCGAACTTGCCGGCAAGGTCCGTGATCGACGCGTCGGCACGCCCGAGCTGTTCCAGCACGCCGCGTCGGGTGGCGTCCGAGAGCGCGGCGAACGAGACATCGAAGCCGGTTCTGGAATACTGAACCATCTGGTTCAGTATATACCACACGGATCAAGCGGCATGCAAGGGGAGCTGGGCGCGCGCTTGGGTGTCGCCGCCTTTACTCCCCAATCGACTCTTAGGGCTTGGGTAGCACCCGAATAAGGTGACGTTTGAAGACCGACCTATTGGTCGGCGTACCGCTTGGCGGCTGCCAGATCCTTGCGCAATTCATCTGCCGTCCGACGTGGACCGTAGCCTGGCGTATCGCGTTGAATCCGCCACCCTTCCTTCAAGGGCCCGGCATCGACCGTGTCGAACCCGAAATCGTCGAGCAGTTTCGTCACGACCGTTTTCGCGGCCCCATCGTCGCCGGCGATGACGAGCGCACGGCGGTTCTTCGATCCCGCCGGTTGCCCGTGCGTGGTCAACTCCGCAGCATAGATATGGTTGAATGCCTTGACCACCTTCGAGGTCGGGAGGTGGGCCTGCAAGAGCTCGGCGGTCGTTGTTGACTCGTTGTCGAGTTCCGCGATGTGACCGTCACGCTGCGGATAATAGTTGTTTGTGTCGATCACGACCTTTCCCGCAAGGGGTGCCACCGGCACCTCGCGGTAGTTCTTCAGGGGAACGGAGACGACCACAATGTCGCCGGCCTTCGCGGCATCGTCGGCGGTCGCAGCTCGTGCACGCGGTCCCAGTTCGGCGATGAGTTCAGCCAAGGTTGCAGGTCCGCGCGAGTTCGCAATCACGACCGGATACCCGCTTGCGATCGCCAGCCTCGCCACCTGGCTTCCAATGTGCCCGGCGCCAATGATTCCAATGGTCGGTTTTGCCATACGACATCTCCCTGAGGCTAGATTAGTGCATACGAACGGGGTCGTTTCACATCGAGCAACGGACCGGACCATCCAGTGCAATCCGCAACCCGCGCGAAACTCCCCATTCTTCACATGAAGGGGATGAAGGACTGGGAGCGATGGTTGGCGGCCCATCATGAGTCCTCATCCGGCGTCTGGCTGATGATCGCGAAAAAAGGGAGCGGCCTGACATCGGTCTCGTACGCGGAGGCGCTGGAGGCGGCGCTCTGCCACGGCTGGATCGACGGACAGAAGCAGGCCCACGACGCGAAGGCATGGCTGCAGAAATTCACGCCGCGCGGCGCCCGAAGCCTGTGGTCGAAGATCAACAGGGAGAAAGCGGAACAGCTCCTCGCGAGCGGGCGGATGAGGCCGGCCGGGCTGAGGGCGATCGAGAACGCGAAGCGGAACGGGCGGTGGGAGAGCGCCTACCATTCGGCGAAGGGTTCCACGATGCCGGACGATTTGCTGGTCGCGATGGCGAAGAACAGGAAGGCGAAGGCCTTTTTCGAAACGCTGAACAGCGCCAATCGGTACGCGATCCTCTTCAGGATTCAGACCGCGAAGAAGGCGGAGACCCGTGCCCGGCGGATCGAGCAATTCATCGGGATGCTCGAGCGGCACGAGAAGATCCATCCATGAGCGGGCATCACCCCGCGCCCCGCGCCGTCGACGACGCGATATCCGGCGGGCTGCGCGTGTGGTGATTGATCGACACGCACGTTCTAGACGTCGACCTAATACAGGCGTTCTGCTTCGTCCTGCGTGATGATCTCCTGCAACGCTTCCACGGGCATCGGCAGCGCGGCTGCATCCACCATCGTCTGCGCAAGACTTGGAAGGCCGTCGAGCGCCGGCCAGGCCTGTGGTGTCCACAGGTTCGAACGGACAACGCATTTCGAGCAGTGGAAGAACGCTTCTTCGACCTCGAGCACCAGTGCGAAGTCGGGTGTCTTGCCGCGAGCCGCCATCGACTCACGCAGATCGGCATCGCGAACGATTTTGGCGCTCCCGCTGATGCGCAGCGTCTCGCTCTTTCCTGGAACCAAGAAGACGAGACCGACCCTTGGATTGTCCAGGACGTTTGTGAATGTGTCTGCCCGGCGATTCCCGGGCCGATCCGGAATGGCCAAGGTGCTGTCGTCCAGCACTCGGACGAAGCCGGGAGCATCTCCCTTTGGGGAAATATCCATCTGTCCCCGGGCGTTCGCTGACGCAATCAACACAAACGGTGATCTCGCAATAAAGGCGCGACAGTGCCGGTCCAGGATTGCGAGGGTCTTTGCGACGCATGGTGGCGGAGGCTCGCCCATGAGTTCGCGAAACTGAGCGGGATCGGTGATGACGTCCGTGAACTGCATGGCGAGACCCTCGATTTCTGGCGGAACGGTAGCCGCTCTATTCCTCTGCGGCGGCGATTATGTCACGCGAGGCGGCTATCGCAGCCATAGGTCCCTCCGACGCGCGCCCGCAGCGAGGATCGCCCCGACGCTGTGGTCAGAACATCGTGTTCGAGTTCGCGGAGGTTGCCGGAATGCGTTGGAGCACATCCCAATGCTCGACAATCTTGCCCGCGTCATCGAGTCGAAAGATGTCAATGCCAGCCCAATCGGCGTCCCCAGGCCATCGCTGGTAGCAATGCAGCACGACGAAGTGGTCGTCGGCGAGCACTCGCCGGAACTCAACGCGTTTGCCCGGATACTCCCGCGCCATCCGTTCGAAATACTCGATGAACGCATCCTTGCCGTCGGCCACCATCGGGTTGTGCTGTGTGTAGCTGGCGCCGACGTACCGCCGAACCGCTTCGGCAGGCTGGCATTGGTTGAACATCAGGTCGTAGAACGCGACGACGCTTGATTTGTTGGCTTCGAGATTCATCGGCGTTTGTACGCGCTTAGGGGGCTGCATTCGTTGGTGTTCGTCCAACCATCAGGTGCATCGCCGCAAACCATTGCGCCTGTGACCTCGTCGTACGAAGGTGAGGGCATGGTGTCGATGCGCGCGAACTCTTCCGTACGCCGTGCGCGTGCCACTGGTGCATATCAAAGATCTGCTACAAACAGGAGCGCAACATGCCTAGTGTAGTCGCGGCTGAGAACAAGGCGCTTGTGCGGCGGTTCTATAAAGAGGTCTACGTCGACTGGAACATGGCACTCGCGGACCAGCTCATCGCTCCTCAGTTCATTTCGCATGATTGGCCACAGCATGGACCGTCCGGGCCGAAGGCGTTCCGCGACTATTACGCAGCTATACGCGCGGCGGTACCGGATGCCAGGTACGAGGTGGACGCTTAGCGCGCGAGGCCAAGACCGCGGCGCTGTCCGTGGCGACCGTTCACGAAAGAGAAAGGGGCCAGCCGGTGCGCATTGTCGTGCTTGGCGGAGGATTTGGCGGCGTCACAACGGCACGGCACCTCGAGCGGCGCCTGCGCGGTCATCGGGATGTCGAGATCACGCTCGTGAGTCGTGAGAACTTCTTCGTCCTCACGCCGCTCCTGTTCGAATCCTGCTCTGGCAGGCTCGAACTGCGGCACTGCGCTCAGCCGATCCGCGCGGCCTTGCGGCGGACGCGCTTCATCGAGGCGAGCGTTGATCACGTCGATGCCGAACGCCAGACGGTGCGAGCCGTGTCGACGGAAGGAACTGGCTACGACCTGCCATACGACCACCTCGTCGTGGCGCTGGGTGCGTCCACGAACGAGCGGCTGATTCCCGGCTCGTCGAACGCCTTCACCTTCAAGACGATGGCGGACGCGCTGGTGTTGCGAAATCACGTCATCGAGCAATTCGAGCGCGCCGATGCAGCCTCCGAGCCGACAACACGCCGCGGGTGCCTGACGATCGTGGTGATCGGCGGCGGCCTCGTCGGTGTCGAACTGCTCGGCGAGCTTACAGCCTTCGCGGAAGACGTGCTCCGGTTCTATCCTCGAATCCGGCGCGATGAGATCCGCTTCCTGTTGTTCGAAGCTGGCCCGCGCGCCCTGCCCGAGATCGACGAGCAGCTCGCGGCTGTTGCCGCCAACGTCCTGCGCCGGCGGGGCGCCCACATCCACGTGTCAACGCCGGTCCAGTCCATCGAGTCCGGCCGTGTGCATGTGGGAAACGAAAGCATCGACGCCGCTACGATCGTGTTGACGCCCGGCATCGTCCCGAGCGCGGTCGCCAGTGAGATCTCCGTCGAGCACGATCAACGCGGCCGGATCGCTGTGGACGCGACCATGCGGAGCATCAGCCATCCGAATGTGTGGGCACTCGGGGATTGCGCCGCGATCCCCGGGCCCGACGGGCGACCGTATCCAGCACTGGCGCAGCACACTGTTCGTGAAGCGCGACATCTCGCCCGCAACATCGAGGCAGCGATCGAACAGCGCTCTCCTACTCCGTTTGTCTTCCGCCCGCTCGGCACGATGGCGTCGCTCGGTCACACGCGCGCGGTCGCGATCGTGTTCGGCATGCGGCTCACGGGTTTTCCCGCCTGGTGGGTGCGTCGGACGTATTACCTGTTTCAGATGCCGCGATGGGACCGCCGTCTGCGCATCGTCCTCGACTGGACGGTTGCCCTGTTTTTCCGGCCCGACATCACGAAGGTCGACCTGCGCGTCGAGCGCGACCAGGTGCGTCGACCGCGAGCCACGGCGGCGGTTGCGCCGAGCCCCGAATGAGTCGTCTCTGCATGCCCACAATCCATCGAAAGGAAATAGGACGATGAAAACGGCCGCGGTTTTCTTCGCGCTCGCTCTGACCGTAGCGGGACGCCCGCAAACCAACCCCGCAGCGCTGCCCGAGATGTACCGGGCCGTGCACGAGGTCATGTGGGTCGTGCGCGATCTCGACCAGACCGTGGCCGGTTGGCGGAAGGTCGGGTTCGACGACATTCATATCGTCGGAAACATCACGTTCGACAACGTACGGTACCGCGGCACGTCTGCCACCTGTGTCGCGAGAGTCGCCGAGGGCTTTCTCGGGGACGTCGCCGTGCGATGGATTCAACCGGTGCAGGGAGACAACGCCTACTCGGAGTTTCTCGCGAGACACGGCACGGGACTCTTCAGCCTCGTGCATCGCGCCCCGAGCCGCGAGGCGCTGCAGGCTGAAGTCGAACGCATGTCGGCGCTGGGAGTCGGCGTGCTCCAGACCGAATCGACTGGGGAGAGCTCGCGGGGATCGGTCCGCACCTATCTCGATACGGAGCCGCAGGGTAAGTACGCACTCGGCTTGATCGATGCGCCGGATACCAATCGGGCCGCGCCGCCCTCGCCCGGACGAAAGGTCGCGCAGTTCGCGTTCACGGTGCGCGAGCTGGAGCCTGTGCTCGACTACTGGAGCCGTCTGGGTTTCACCGAAAGATCCGTCACGCACCCTCCGCTATGGGACTTGCGTTATCACGACCGGCCGGCGGACTTCGATGCCGATCTGGGGTGGCAGCGCCACGGTCGCGTCGTCTACGAGTGGGTTCATCCACTCAAAGGCCCGACCGTCTATCTCGATCACATGGAGAAGCACGGTGAGGGCTTCCACCACATCGCGTTCCAGGTCGACGACCTGGATCGGGAAGTGGCGCGCTGGAGCGCGCTCGGATTTCCGTTCCTTCAAGGCGGCGCGTGGGGTGAGAAGGGAAAGCCGGGATGGGGCCGCTACGCGTACCAGGATACGGACGCGATTGCAGGCGCCGAAGTCGAGTTGCTGTGGAACTACCGCTAGATACCTCAGAAGCCCCAGTCACTGCGCTCGGAAGGTGGCCTTCCAGATGTTGCCGCGCTGCTCCTGGAGGACACTGAAGAACAAGCTATTCAGTGCGAGCGCGAGGCGCTGAGGGCGAATTGCCGTCGAAATCATTGACCTGCGCGCTCCGTGCAGATGCAGCACGGGCATCACGGGGCCCACGGGGTGCCTGGTCGCGGAATCGAGTTTCCGATGGCGGAGACCACTTCGTAAGGGCCAAGACGGGTGCCGGGAGTGAGGGCCAACGGTGGCGTGGCTCTAATTCGCGAGCGAACGACGAATGCGACGGGGTGGACTCAACGCCGCACTAGTCTACTCGCACGCACCTGTGCATGGGCGAGGGACGCTCACTGCTTCCGTTGCCGCAATGCATCCTGCCAGCCGAACAAGAGCCGGATCTCTCCCTTGTCCTTCGCGGAGTCCGGAGTCACGCGGATGAGAATGCGGGAATGATCGGGCGTGGCCGTGCTGTACTTCGCCGCCGATCCGACATCGCGGACGAGTATCGTGGGCTGACCGTGCGAGAAGCCGCCATCGGTCGAGACCGGATAGCCTGCGATGTGCCCCGAGAGGGTCGCGATCAGGATCTCGCGGCCATCGCTACTCCAGTCCACTACCCATCCACCCTCGGCGGTGAGCGGCCAGGTCCGACGACGGTCGGGGAACGTGGTGACGTACACCTCGGGACGACCCGACTCCTGTGAGGTGAAGGCCACGTAGTCATCGCGCGGCGAGAATGATGTGCCTTCGGAAACCCCGGGACCGACGACGCGCGAGAGCGTACGCGACGCGAACGACCACGACGACAGGTACGCCTGATCATCATCGTAGGTGAAGACAAGCAGCGACCGGCCGTCATGGGACCAGGCAACGGGGTGCTCGCCCTTTGTGGGCGTCTCGATGACGGGCTGGATCACTCCGGTGTCCACATCCTTGACGTACAGGTCATCTATCCCGCCGGGAGGCTGGTACGAGTAGGCCAGTCGCTTGCCGTCCGCGGACCAGACCGGGTTCCCGGTAAACCCTCGCGTCGGGGTCAGCGGCTCCGAACGGTCTGTCGAGAGATCCATCAGCGACACGTCCTGCGTGCCATTGCGAAGATCGAGGATCGCCGCGGCGAGGGGACCGCCCGCCCTGGGGCTGAGCGACATGAACGAGCTGAAGAACCGCGCCGTGGCGACTCGGCTCACGGTACCGCTGCGCTCGATCAGACGCAGTTCCGCATTGAAGGTGTTCGAATCGGGGAAGACGACGGCCGGCGGCGGCCGTACCGCCAACGTTCCATCGGCTGAGGCAGAAATACCTGCGACATAGAACTGGGCATCGGTCGCCACCGCTCCTCCGATCGCGATCGGCGGGCCGGTGACGCGTCCCAATGCGAGGTCGAATGGCGCCGCCGCGAGTGTCCCCTCACGGGCGAAGACGAGATAGCCCGGCGAGGCGTACACCGCGCTCGAGAGGTCGGGCAGGAGCCGCTCGATCTTCGGGTTATCCAGCGACCCGAGGTAGATGCCTTGCTCGCTCGCTTCCGCGGTCCGGGTCCATAGCTTCGCCGTGAACAGGAACCGGCGGCCGTCGGGCAGAAAACTCGGCCAGAAGTGGGCCCAGTCTCCGCTCGGAAGTTTCGTGAGGGGCGTCATCGCACCGCCCTCGGCCGGAACACGGAAGAGCCCTGCTTGCCGGCTGATCGCGATTGTCCCGTCTCCGCCCCATGAAGCGCCGTAGCCTGTCCAGGGACCGACGTTGCCGGTAATGAGTCGAACCGGTCCACCCGCGGCCGACACGCGTTTCAAGGCCGCGCCGGCGAAGAACCCGAGGTCCCGCGAGTCCGGCGACCAGAACGGAAAAATGGCGTCCTCGGTCCCCCGCAGCGGCTGTGAGTCGCCGCTGGCCAGATCCCGAACCCAGAGCAGCGGCATCCCGTCGCCGCCACGAGCTCGGTACGCAACGCGCCCGCCGTCAGGGGAGATCGCGGGCGCGGCCACTTCGCTGCCCTCGGTGTGAATGATCGAGACGCTCAGTGCCCGGGATTTGGACGGGTGCGCGCCTGGCCATACGCCGGACCACGCCAGTCCAGCGGCCAGCAATGCGCCCAGAGCGGCCCAGAGCAGTGGGCCGGCCAGCTGCGACGCACGCGTCGCAGCCCCGACGCGTGCGCCACTGGACACGGATTCGGGGGAGTGCACGTCGCTGGATCCCCGCGCGATGGTCTCATCGATATCGAGCCGTAC
>JBKPMA010000026.1:0-4585 GCA_046731935.1 Acidobacteriota bacterium | reverse complement strand
CGTCGCGAGATCCCGCGTCGGCGCCGTACCGAGGGTATCGAGGACCTCGGGAATCTGGCCCGCCATCGCCATCTCGGCGTCTTCGTTCAGCATCGCCAGCTGCTTGGTCGCCTTCCGGTGCAGCAGGAATCCCGTCGCGATCCCTATGAGCAGCGCGATCACGAACATCGGAACGAGAACGGCCCCGCTCCCTTCGATTCGTGCACCGATGTCGGCAGCGCGCAGCGAGATCCACACGACTGCCGCCCGCGGACTGTCGCCAGCCGGCACGGGCCGGGCGGCGACGGTGAGGTCACCATCGTGCCCCAGCTGGTCGCTATAAATGGCGTCAGGCCTCATCGCGAGTCCGCCGAGCGTATCGATCTGTTCCTGCGCGCGCGTCGAGGGCGCAAGCACCTTGCCCTGCGGTGTCATGAGGAACGCGCCGACGACGCCAGGCTGCTTCAGGATGACGTCGAGCGCATCGCCCACCGGCTGGTGCGTCTCGAGCCGGACGCGCGCCTCCGCTGCGGCCCAGTTCGACAGCGTGATGGCGCGCTCCTCGGCAAAGCCCGCGAGCTGCGAGTCGTGCCACCAGAGCGCCGGGATTGCCGCGAGCAGGAAGGCGAACACCGCAATGATGCCCGCGTACACGACCACACGAATCAGCCACAAGCCCTTCGCACGGCGCGCTTGACGGGCGGCGGCGGCCGGAGCGGGTGCCGCGGCAGCAGCCGCAGGTGCCGCAGCCGGTCTCGGCGGTGGTGGAGCAGGAGCCTGCGCCGGTGCGGCCGCTGGTGCCGGCGCGTACTGTACCGGCGCGGGAGGTGCCGCCTGGGCGTACTGCGGCCCGAGCGCCTGCGTCGCCAGCGGGTTCGGTGCCTCGATCGGCAACGGATCGAACACCGGATCGATCGCCATCGTCGCGTCATGCCCGGCATCGCCGGCACCTGCAGCCGTGGGCGCGTCCAGCGTCTGGTCGTACTTGATGCGGAGATGGGCGATCTGGACCACGTCGCCGGGCCGCAGCAATGCTTCGGGCACCGACACGCCGTTGACTTGAATGCCGTTCCGGCTGTTCAAGTCCTTCACGATCGTGCCCCGGGCCGTCAGCAGGAACTCGGCGTGTCGTCTGGAGAGCAGCGGATCCGAGTCGTAGATTTCACAGGCCGGGTCGCGTCCGACCACGACCGAGCCGACGAGGGGAATACGGCGTTCGCCGTTGGCGTCTGAGATGACGAGGGCGTGAGTCACGCTGGTTCGATCCGGATCTGAGCCCCGGGTCGGATGTCGAGCACGTCGAGCGATCCGGCAGGCAGCTCGATAGTAGTCTTCGCGCGGAGTCCTCCCCACGCATAACGAAAGGGCCGTAGTGCAGTCACCGCGCGCAGCACGGTTCCTGCACGGTCGAGAAACACGACGTCGATGGCGAACCGCATGAAACAGGTGTGAATCGAATTGCAGGGCGTCAGGACGAGGCCGTCTCCAGGCGCGAGACTGTCGCGCCCGAGCAGGCCGATCATCCGCGGAATCGCCGAATCAGCGAGTCCCGCGTCGGCGACGGAGCGGCCGCCGTCGATGAGGCTCACCCGCACGCGCCGCGCCGGCCTACCTGGCATAGATGAACTGCAAGATGACAGGACCCAGAATCACGATCAACACCGACGGAAAGATGAACAGCACCAGCGGGAACAGAATCTTCTGCGATGCCCGTGCGCCTTCGCGTTCCGCGCGCTGGAACCGCTCGACTCGCATCCGTTCGGCCTGCATCTTGAGCACGGGACCGATCGAAGCGCCGAGCGCATCGGCCTGCACGAGGACCGATACGAACGACGAGATCTCGGGCATCTCGACGCGCGTGGCGAACGCCTTGAGCGCTTCGGCCCGGCTCTTCCCGAGCCGGATGTCGTTCAGGATCGTCGCCAGTTCGTCGCGCAGGGCACCCGGCAGGCCGCGTTCCACCTGCCGCTGCAACGCGAGCAGGAACTCGAGACCGGCCTCGACTGACAGTGACAGCACGTCCACCGCGCCGGGCATCGCGCGCACGATCTGCTTTTCGCGCCTTTGACGGAGGCTCGTGACGATCTTGTCGGGAAGGTAGAACGCGCCAAGTACCGCGAGCAGATAGACGCCAGGATTCCGCAGCAGCTGCAGCACCTGCGCGCCCAACAGCGGCAGCACGATCGCACACAAGACCTTGAAGACGAGCATGTGATCGACGGTCATCGCTTCGGCGATGCCGGCCCGCTGCAGTTGTGTCGTCGCGTGCGCCCGGTACGACTGCCAGGGGATTCGCTTGACGAGCGGCGACAGGCCCTCGAGAAGCGGCGACAGGAGGCGCATGTATCCCGGCAGCCGTTCGAGCTCGGCCTGACGAAACGCCATGCCCCGGACAGCCGTTCCGCGTCCTCCCGGCAGGAGAGAAAAAGCCAGCAGCACGACCGCCACGAACAGCAGCAGCAGTGCGATGGGCAGGAGAATAGTCGTCATGGTCGGCGATGTCCTACCACGGCGGATCCGCGACGCCGTTGATGATGTAAGTCACGATGTCCTGCAGGCGTTGACGAAACGGCTCCTGCATCCGCTGAAGGATGAAGATGGCAATCGTCGTCATCAGCCCGCTGATCATGAGGTATTCAGTCGTGGTCTGGCCACGCTGACCGTCTCTGCGTCTCATACGTCCACCTTGACCAGATGGAACATGAGATACATGCCGGCGGCGTCGAGCACGAACACGGTGGTGATCATCATCCACCCGAGCGCGGTCGTGAAGAACGGCGCCATGTAGCTTGCGTCGAGCATGGAGAAGAGCAGCATCATGCCCCAGGGCATCAGGCAGACGAGGACGCCCTGCGACATCCCTTGTGCAGTCAGCGACTTGATCTTGCCTTGTACTTTCTTGCGCTCGGTGATCGTGTGCGCGATGACGTCGAAGGTCTCGCTCAAGTTGCCGCCGGTCTCGCGCAACGTGAGGATGGCTTCGATTGCGATGTTGACGTCTTCGAGAGGCACCCGCTCGCGGAATCGACGCAGCGCGTCGTCGGTGAGACGACCGAGGTGGATCTCCTTGACCATGCGGCCGAACTCGTCGGAGATCGGCGGCTTGATTTCCCGCACGACGAGCTCCATCGCCTGCTGCAGACTCAGACCCGCCTTGAGACCGTTCGACATCAGGAGCAGCGAGTCGACGAGCTGATTGTCGATGGCGTCGAGCCGCTTGTACCGCATGTAGAGCACGATGCCCCACGGCCCGAAGTAGCCCGCCAGACCGAGGATGGTCATCGCGATGGCACGCCCGAGCAGGCCATCGCCGAGGAGCAGACCAATCAGCACGCCGCCCAGGGTCGTGCCCGTGATGATCCGACGGGCTTTCTCCGGGCTGAGCTCGCGGAACATCCCTTCGAATTCGATCGTCATCCAGCTGGCGTACTTGCCCGTGCGGGACGCCCACCAGTTGCCGACGCGCTCGACCGTACTGGCGCTGAAGATGACGAGCGCGATCAGGAGCACGGAGAGAGCGACGTAGAAAATCATGATGATCAGGCCGTCTGATGGAGGAAGATTTCGCGCGGCACCTTGACGCCTCTGCGTGCCAGGTTGTCCACGAACGCCGGTATGTACCCGGTCGGGACGAACTGTCCGTAGATCTTGCCGTCGGGCGCCATGCCCGACTGCTTGAACACGAACACGTCTGCCGACGTGAAGACACCGTTCTCCTGCCCGGTCACCTCCGTGATGTGCGTGACCCGCCGCGAGCCGTCCTGCAGACGAGACTGCTGCACGATCAGGTTGACCGCGGACGCGATCTGGTCGCGGATCGCGCGCGACGGCAGATCCAGACCCGCCATCAGCGCCAGTGTCTCGAGGCGGCTCAACGCATCGCGCGGTGCGTTTGCGTGGACCGTTGTGAGAGATCCGTCGTGGCCGGTGTTCATGGCCTGCAGCATGTCCAGCGCCTCGCCGCCGCGGCACTCGCCGACGACGATGCGATCGGGCCGCATACGCAGGGAGTTGCGGACGAGGTCCCGAATCGTGATGGCGCCCTCGCCTTCGATGTTGGCCGGGCGCGATTCCAGCGTCACCACGTGATCCTGCGGCAGCTGCAATTCGGCCGCGTCTTCGATCGTCACAATCCGGTCGTCGGTCGGAATGAACGACGACAGGACGTTCAGGAGGGTCGTCTTTCCGGAGCCCGTGCCGCCGGAAATGACGATGTTCAGCCGCGCTTTGACGGCAGCCGACAAGAACGTGACCATCTGATCGGTCATCGATCCGAACTTCACGAGGTCATCCGGCCCGAGCAGCTTCTTCGAGAATTTCCGGATGGTCATCGCCGGGCCCTTGAGGGCGAGCGGCGGAATGATCGCGTTGACGCGGGACCCGTCGCGCAAGCGCGCGTCGACCATCGGCACTTTTTCGTCGATGCGCCGGCCGAGCGGAGCGACGATGCGCTCGATGACGCCGCGCAGCTGCTCGTTGCCGAGGAACCGGACCTTCGTCATTTCGAGCTTGCCGGACCGCTCCACGTAGATCTGATCGGCCCGGTTCACCATGATTTCCGTGACCTTCGGATCCGCGAGGAGGTCTTCGAGCGGTCCCAGACCGA
>JBKPMA010000025.1:0-9622 GCA_046731935.1 Acidobacteriota bacterium | reverse complement strand
GTGCGGCGAACGATCACATCCTCGCCGAGGGACCTGTCGCTCTGATGCACCGCATCGTGGACGCGATGGTGGATCACTACCGTCCGGAGGTCGAGCGGCTCGAGGATCGCCTGGACAAGCTCGAGAACGACGTCTTCGAGAATCCGCGGAAGAATCTGATTCGCGAGATCCTCGGACTCAAGCGCGACATCACCGCCTTGCGCCGTGTCGTCCTTCCGCAGCGCGATGTGATTGGCAGGCTCGCCCGGCGTGAGTTCACGTTCATCAACGACGAGATGGCGTACCGCTTCCGCGACGTGTACGACCATCTGGTGCGATTGAGCGACGAGGCCTTGATCTACCAGGATCGCGTCACGAGCATTCTCGACGCGCATCTGTCGAATCAGTCCAACCGGCTGAATGAAGTGATGAAGGTGCTGACCTACATCACGACAATCGCGGTCCCCTTTACGGTGCTCGGCGGACTCTTCGGGATGAACGTCAAGCTGCCGGGCGTGAACGGGGAAGGGAACCCCGAACTGTTCTGGTGGATTCTCGGCGGCTCAGCCCTCTTTGTCGGTGTCATCTTCCTCGTGCTCGCCCGATTGCGGCGCATCTGATGCCCAGAATCGTTCGCCTGTCGCCCGAGCTTGCCAATCAGATCGCGGCCGGTGAGGTCATCGAACGCCCGGCGTCGGTCGTCAAGGAGCTGGTCGAGAACGCTCTCGATGCCGGAGCCGGGCGCATCGTGGTGTCACTCGAGTTCGGGGGCAAGCGCCTGGTTCGCGTCGAGGATGACGGCGAAGGCATGACGGCTGAGGATGCGCGGCTGGCCGTCGAACGACACGCCACCAGCAAACTCCGCAGGGCAGAGGACCTGGCCTCGATTGCAACCCTCGGGTTTCGCGGGGAAGCGCTGCCGAGCATTGCGTCTGTGTCGCACTTCACGCTGCGAACCCGCTCGCGGGGCGACGTCACGGGCACCGAAATTCGTATCAACGCCGGTGTCATCGCCGCGGTCGCCGAAGCCGGCGTGCCAGAGGGCACGCGCATCGAGGTCGAGGACCTCTTCTACAATCTGCCGGCCCGCCGGAAGTTCCTGAAGTCGGATCAGGCCGAGACCACGCACGCGTCGCGCATGCTGACGCAGCTCGCGCTGAGCGCACCGGAGGTCGGGTTCACTCTGACGAGCGGCGGCCGTCCGCTGCTCGATGTCCCGCCGGCGCGAAACGCCGCGGAGCGCCTCTATCAGCTCTACGGCGATCCCGATGCGTTGGTCTCGGTGTCTAAGGACGTTGGTGGCCTTCGTATTACTGGCTTCGTCGCGGCACTGGCGGAGCAGGGGCCGCGCCGGGGCCCTCAGAACGTCTTTGTGAACGGCCGTCTGGTGAGGGACCGCACCATCGCACACGCCATCGGCGACGCGTACAGTGTGGCGTCGATCAAGGAACGCAGCCCCGAGGTCCATCTGTTCATCGAGATGCCCCTCGATGCGGTTGACGTGAACGTGCACCCCACGAAGGCAGAAGTCCGGTTCAGGGAACAGTCGCTCGTGCACGAAGTCGTGCGCCGCGCCGTCGCCGACGCGCTCGGCCGGGGACCGGCGCCCCTTCTCGCGCTCGCGGCGCCAGTGGCGGTTCCTGCTGAGCCCGGACAGTCCTCCTTGCCCGGTGTGTGGGCGTCGACGGTGGTACCAACGCGATGGGTACCGGACGGCTCGCCGCGGCCATTCGTGCCGATTCCGCAGCCAACTGTGGCGACGCCGACGTCGTCGTCAGCCTCAGCCGTTACCGAATCGCGCCCGATGATTCCGCTCGGGCAGTTTCGCGATACGTTCATCATCGCTGTCGACGAGGAAGGCATTGCCATCATCGATCAGCACGTCGCACACGAGCGCGTGCTGTTCGAGCGAACGATGGAGCGGTTGTCATCCGGCCGTCTCGAAAGTCAGCGTCTGCTGGACCCGCTGGTCATGGACGTGTCGTCGGATGCGCGGCAGTCGCTCGTCTCACACGCCGCCGACCTCGACCGTTTAGGCTTCGAGGTGGAAGACTTCGGCGGCGATGCCGTGCGCGTGTGCAGTGTCCCGGCATTGCTGGGCCGAGATGCGGCGGCCGAAGCCATTCGCGCGCTCGCGCAGGACCTCGAAGGCCTCGATCGCGGCGCTCGCGTCGACGATGCCCTCAAAAGAATTGCGGCAACCATCGCATGTCATGCAGCCGTGAAGGCAAATTACCCGCTGACTTATGAGAAGATGGTACACATCCTCGAAGAGCTGCGCGCCACGGCGTATTCGACCGTTTGCCCCCACGGTCGGCCCGTCATGCTGCGTATTACCAAGCGAGAGGTGGAAAAAAACTTTCAGCGGATCTGAACATCAGCGGATCTGATGTCTGCCGGCGTCAGGCCGTGCCTCCGTGCCGTTCCGTGCACCGTGTGCCGGACGGCCGGTCGTTCTGCCCCATCAAGTCCGTACGGACATCCTCCGATACCACCAGTAACGCTGCCTCCAGGCGACGTGTCGGGTTGCGGTGCCTGGTTTCTGGTGACCCCAAGGACGATTGCGGAGATCTTGATGTCCGTCCGGCGCACAATTGTCACGGCTGCTCTGATCACGATGACTGCGGTCCTCTTCTACACGCTCGGCGAATACAGCGCCGAGCGGCTGCTGGTTCGCCAGCATGCGGAGGGTGACGCGCGCATCGACGCCTTGCGCGCCGAACTGCGACGCACAGTAGCCACGTTCGAACGGACGCCGTCTCCAGTTGGCGCATCCGGCGTGCTCGGAGAAGATCCGTCGCCGGTGAACACGCGCGGGCGCGACCTGCTGGTCAGCGAAGTCAAACGGCAGCTGCAAGACGAAATGGGGCTCTTGCCCGTTCAGTTGCTGCGCGAACGGCGCGAGAGTTTCGTGGAGCTCTACGCCTACGACAACCTTGGCAAGACCAACTACGGTACGGCCGGATATCTCGGCAACGGATACTTCATCACCGTCAAGCACGGTGTCATGGCCCTGCCAGACGACCCCGGCGACCCGCCGACGGCGCGCAAGATCGAATCGATCCGGCTGACGTGGGGAGGCAAGCGCGTTCCTGCCGCCATCGTCGACGTCGGTGATGCAGACGTCGAAGTCCACAGCGGCGATTGGGCGATCCTGAAGGTGAACGACGCCGTCGATCTGCCAGCACTCAAAATCAACTCGCGGTTCTCATACGATTTCGCGGAGCCGATTTTCCGGCTGGGCAACGACTATTCGAAAGGCATCATCCTGTCCACGGGGTACGTTGGGCAGCGGACGGCGAACGGCCTCGTCACGTGCTTGACCGACGGTCATCCTGGCGTGTCGGGCGGCGGCGTGCTGGATCGCAACGGCGAGCTCGTCGGTATCCCGATCGGACGCATGCAGGGCGACTATCGCTTCTCGTTCATTCTTCCCGTGCGCGAGGAGATGTTCCGCAAGGTGACCTCGCTCCAGAGCGACGTGACCCATGCGGACGCGACCCACTCGGTAGGGGACGTGCCCCACACCGACGTCGCACTCGGACGCTAACGAGCGGAGGCGTGGCGGCGCCTAGCTTTTCTCGCGCCGCCGCTTCTTGATCTCGTCCCACCCATCCAGCCGTCGCTTGATCTCACGTTCGAATCCACGCTCGGTCGGCTCGTAGTACCGCTTGCCGCCGAGCGCATCCGGCAGACAGCTCATGTCGGCAACGGCATCCTGCTCGTCGTGCGCGTACTGGTAGCCGCGGCCGTAATCCAGCGTTTTCATCAGCCGTGTCGGCGCGTTGCGCAGGTGAAGCGGCACGGGAGCCGCGGGGCCCTCGTGAGCATCCGAGGCGGCCGCGCCGTACGCTTTGTAGACGGCGTTGCTCTTCGGAGCTGTCGCGAGATAGATCGCGGCTTGCGCGAGCGCCGTGTTGCCTTCAGGCATGCCGATGAAATGCGCGGCGTCCTTGGCAGCGACGGCAACGACCAACGCCTGCGGATCGGCGTTCCCGACATCCTCCGAGGCGAACCGCACCAGGCGCCGGGCGATATAGAGCGGATCCTCGCCCGCTTCGAGCATCCGCGCGAGCCAATACACCGCGGCATCGGGATCGCTGTTTCGCATCGACTTGTGGAGGGCAGAGATGACGTTGTAGTGCTCTTCGCCCGTCTTGTCGTAGAGGAGCATCCGCCGCTGGATAGCCTGTTCCGCGAATGCGCGATCGATACGACGGCGGCCGCCGGCGCCGTCTGCGCCCGACGACGCCGCGAGCTCGAGCAGGTTCAGGGCAGACCGGGCGTCGCCGCCAGAAGCCCGCACCATCAACGCGAGCGCGTCGTCGTCCACGTCGAGTGCCTGCGCGCCGAGACCGCGTTCGGTATCGGTGAGCGCCCGCCGCAGAATGAGGAGCAAATCCTCGTCGGTGAGTCCGTGAAGCACGAAGACGCGCGAGCGCGACAGGAGCGCAGCGTTCACCTCGAACGACGGATTCTCGGTCGTCGCGCCGATGAGGACGATCGTCCCGGCCTCGACGTGGGGGAGAAATGCGTCCTGCTGCGCCTTGTTGAACCGGTGGATTTCGTCTACGAAAAGAATGGTCCGCTGATTGGTGCGGCGGCGGATGGCGTCGGCGCTCGCCATGACTTCCTTGATGTCTTTGATTCCCGAGAGCACGGCGCTGAACGCGACGAACCGTGCGCGCGTGCGTTCCGCGATCAGGCGCGCGATGGTCGTTTTGCCCGTCCCGGGTGGACCCCAGAGGATGATCGACTGCAGCCGATCGCGCTCGATGGCTTCCCGCAGCGGGCGGCCATGACCGAGCACGTCGTCCTGCCCCACGATCTCGTCGAACGAGCGCGGCCGCATGCGTTCGGCGAGCGGCGCCGCGAGATCCACGGCGACCGTGCGCGGCTCATCGTCATCGAAGAGTTCGGATTGCATGAGCGTTCCTCTGGCGCCTGGCCTCGTACAGGATGATGCCGGTGGCAACAGCCACGTTGAGCGATTCGACTGGCGGTGTCATGGGCACCGCAATCCGTCCGTCGCATGCGGAAAGGACGTCGTCGGGCAGACCCTGGCCCTCGGCACCGACGAAGAGTGCGACAGGCCCCGTCAACGGCATCTGATCCGGGGCATCTCCTGACAGCATCGCCGCGACGAGGCGGCACCCGGCCTTTGACGTGGCTGCGAGCGCAGACTCGATGGAAACACGCGGCACGACGGGCAATCGAAACGCGCTTCCCATCGAGCCGCGCAGCGCTTTCCAGCCGAACGGATCCGCGGACGTTCCGCACACGAGCACGGCGGTTGCGCCGGCGGCTTCGGCGACCCTGATGATTGCGCCGACATTCCCGGGATCCTGCACGTTCACCGCGCAGACGACGAGCTGAGGGCTCGCGGCGGCGACCGCGGCGTCAAGTGTTGCGGGTTTGATGCCGACGACTGCCAGACATCCTGATGCCGTGCGTGCGGGACTCAGCGCCGCCATGACAGGACCAGTCGTGATCAGCCGATCCACCTCGGCGGGCAGATCGTTCATGAGCGCGCGGACCTCTGGATCCTCCGCCGTCCGTTCCGTGACCGCGATGAGCTCGATGGGCCATCCGGCGCTCGCCGCCTCGCGAATGAGCGACAGCCCTTCGAGCACTGCGGACGAGGCTGAGCCGACTCGCACGAGATCCCGGACGCGTGCGACGACCGGATTCTGCCGGCTGGTGATCCGGCGTGGGGAAGAGCGAACAGTCATCAGATCGAGTCCGAAAGCCTTCGGAAGGATATGTTAGAATCCGAGCAAAATCGCGTCCTGCGCGAGATTTCGCGCTGTACACGACAGCCGGGCGGCGGCGGGTTTCGTATGAAGGATCAGCTGATCAAAAAGCTCCAGGATGAAATCTCGACGCTGGATCGAGAGTTGAAGCTGGAGTTGCCGAAAGAGATCAAGCGCGCACGCGAATTGGGCGACCTCCGCGAGAACGCCGAGTATCACGCGGCGAAGGAACGGCAGTCGTACGTGCAGGCGCGCATCTCTATGCTCCAGCAGCGCGTCGCGACGGTATCGCTCATCAATCTCGACAAACTTCCGCAAGACAAAGCCTCGTTCGGCTCGACGGTCCACCTGCGGGAATCGACTGGCGGAGACGTCGTCTATCAGCTCGTCATGCCGGAAGACGCGGACGCTGAGAAGGGGATGATTTCGACGTCCTCGCCAATCGGCCGCGCCATCGTCGGCAAGGAAGTTGGCGACGAGGTCGTGGTCGTCACGCCGACGGGTCGGCGGGTATTCGAGTTGACCCATCTGGTCACGATTCATGACGCCCAGTAGGCCTGGCGAGGCCTCCCAGCCGGCAGCGGCCGCTCGGCCGCGTCTTCAGCCGTCGTGAGTGAACCTGCCGCGGCACGACGCACCGTCTACTCTCCAGACCTTCGCACCGCGGTCGTCCTGACAGGCACTGGTGCAGACGGTGCCTACCATGCGGGCGTCCTCCACGCGCTGCAGGAGGCCGGCGTGCGCGTGGATTTGCTGGCCGGCCACGGCATTGGCGCCGTGGGGGCGTTGTTTGCGGCCATTGACGGCGGCGCCAGGCTGTGGAGTCCGACCGGCCTCTGGCGATCGCGGGCTGTCGTGCGGATGTACCGGTGGCGCGGCATCCTGCGCGTGCTGGCGCTGTCGGTGGCTGCGGGCGCGCTGATCCTGATGGTACCCGCCGCAATGCTTGCCGTCGGCCTGCTCGTGTACGAGACCGCCGGATTCCTGGATGTGGCCGGCGCGGGCACGGCGGCGCGCGCGACGGGCGCATACGCCGAGCTCGTGGCGTTCCTGTTCCGGCCCGATGGGCTGCCCACCTGGTTGCCGCGGCTTGCGCTGACGCTCGTGGTGTTCGTCATCGTGCTCATCGCCGTTGACGCCGTTCGCTCGACGGCGAAGCTGCGGGCGCGGAAGCGGCATCGCGGGGGCTTCTGGTGGTCCAGTCTGGGCGCGCCGCTCGGATCGTCGGGTGCCGCCGTGTATTTCCGGCGAGGCCTGTGGGACCTGCTTCGCGGCGGCTCGGCGATCCGTGAGCCGGACGCCACCGACCTCGGCCGGCGCATCGCGGAACTGGTGACCGACAACCTCAGTCAGCCGGGTTTCCGCGAGCTGCTGCTGGTGGTGCATGACCTCGATGCCGAACGCGACCTGGTGTTCGCCCTGCTCGGACCAGAGGCGCGGCGCAGCTTCTTCCTGCGGAAACCGGTTGCGGGAGATCGCCGATCGGCGGAGGCGTTCGATCTCGCGGGCGTCTCGCGCGACCATACGCTCCACGTCGTGGCCGGCGCGCTCGCGCTTCCTGTCCTCTGTGAGCCCGAGCAGATCGGATTTCCACCCGAGAGCTACTGGCGGGGTGAGACGCATCGCATTTGCGATCGTCCAGGTGCCCTCGTGCGTGTCCTCGAGGAAGCCGCCACGGCCGGCGCCCGTCAGGTGCTCATCGTGACATCCGCGTCCGAGACCGCAGGCCCTCACGGCCTCAGTGCGCGCCATGTCGCGCCTCGCGCGCGAGTGAGCGAGTTCCTGGCGACGGCGCAGGCGGCAGCCGTGCGCGACGCGGTGCTGGCGTGCCGTCCCTGGTTCGATCGTGTGTTCGTCGTGAGGCCCGTGCACAACGCGATCGGCCCGCTCGATCTGGCCGGTGCGTTCGATGAGCGATCCGACCGCTTCGTCCGCCTGACCGAACTGATCGATCGCGGGTACGAAGATGCGTACCGGCAGTTCATCGAACCGGTCATCGGCGCGAGCGGGGAAGCGTTGGAGGCACAACGCCGGCCGGCGCGGGCGGATGGGTGACGGGTCAGCGGCGCCGATCGGCGGCCGCGTTCTCGTGCAGGAACTGCAGTGCGAGATCCAGTACGAGCTGATTGAGCGCCTCGGGCTCGAGACTTCCGAACCGCTCGCGGAATGCCGTTTCGGGAACGACGGCCTTCGCCATGGCACGGTGCCCGCCCGCACTGCCGATCTCGCCGAAGTACTTCCTGACGAATTCGCCGGCGTTCCGAGAGTAGCCAAGATTCCGGACGGAAATCACGAGCGACTCGCCCACGATCCCCGACACGATCGTCCACTTGACGTCTTCCAGCTGCAGAAAGAAATCGGCGACGTACGGGATGAAGTCTTCCCGGGGCGTCTCGCCGAGGAATGCGCAGAAGACCTGTTCGACCATTCGCCCCGACTGCGTGGCACGGACCACGTAGTCGAGACGCTCCATGGTGATTTCAGCGCCTTCCATCTTGCGAATCATCGCGGCGTCGGCGAGCGGGTACAGGTACGAGAACGCCTCGAGATCGACGCGATTGGCCTGGCGGTTGAAGAACAGCGTGTCGGACTTGATTGCGTACAGCATCGCGGTCGCGGTGCGCTCCGAGATGTTCACGTCCACCGCGCGCAGGTGCTCGGTAAGGATCGTGCAGGTCGATCCATAGTCGGAACGGATGTCCTTGAACATCGTGCTCCAGCCCGTGGTTTCGGGATGATGGTCGATGACCAGGTCGACGCGGTCGAGCAGTCCCGGAAAGTAATGGGGCTGCACATCGCAGAGAGCGACGCGCTCGAAACTTTCGAGGTCGCCGGCCTCCACGATCTCGACCTGGATGTCGAGGAGGTTCGCCATCCTGAGATTCTCGGGCCGTGTGACGCCCTGCAACGCTCCGAGGATGGCCGTCGTCTTGGTCCGCCGCAGCAGGTTCCGCAACGCGAGCCCGCTCGCCATGGCATCGGGGTCGGGATCGTTGTGGAGGAGGATCAGGACCTTGTCTGCATCGGCGAAATACCGTTGATACTGCTGGACGCGCGCCTTGGTCAGCGAGCGGCTGAACTCCGTCCGCAGCGGCCCGCCGAAGAGTTCCGCCATCGCGAGGTACGACACGTCGGGAAAGGCGGCCTTGATCTCCGCTTCCCGTTTCGCGTCGTGCCCGAGGCCGATGCCCAGCACGTAGATCAGCGCGCCGCCGGCGTCGTGAATCGCGTCGAGCGTGCGGCGGAGGCTCCGCCGGCCGTTGTCTTCCAGGATGATGCAGGTTTCCGGTGTGATGTCGGCTTTGACGAACGTATCCGTCTTGCGCGGATCGCCGGCGCTGATGTGCACACCGGCGTCATGCAGCCGCCGCGCCAGCGCCTTGTTTTCGACGAGAAACTCGATTTCGAAACTGGACAGCAGGACTTCGTCCAGCATCCTGATGACCAGTTCGTCCTGGCAGACGGCGAGGCACCTCATCGCACGGCCAGCGAGGTCGGAGCGAGTGCTGACGACGAATCCATCGGCAGTAGCAGGACATTATACGCCCGCCGGGCGCGGGGCCGGGCCGGGCGCGTGTGGCGGCTATCGATCACACGGGCGGTCGAAGCCATTGTGTGTCTGGTTCTCGGTGCTGGATGGGCTCGGGCGGCCACGCACCCGCCGTGCGCGGCATGCGTCGCACTGTCCCTCGATAGTACTGACGCTGCCGCGGTTGTTGCGGCCGCAGCCCCCGTGACTGGACTCACGTTTGTGATTCCGTCTGATACGCCAGCCGAGGTAACCGACGCTCTCATCCGCGGTGGTGGCCGGGTGTGGGTTCAGGTGGACCTGCCGGAGCGCAGGGCGGACGAGGCCGACCGGACACCGGGTCTGGCGGGCGTCTGGCTGC
>JBKPMA010000024.1:0-3509 GCA_046731935.1 Acidobacteriota bacterium | reverse complement strand
GGTGAACTATTACCGGAACCTGCTGAAGCAGCGCGGCGAGCTCGTGTTCGAGCGACCGGCCACGCAGTTTTTCGAGAACGGCCGCTTCCGGGAAGAGTCGATGGCGGTCTCGCCTGGCGTGACAGTCAAGGATTTCACGGGGACCGGCTCGGCGGGATATCCAAATCCCAAGGCCGGGGCCACGCCCGCAGCGTTCGCAACGGTCATCCAGATCGTGCCGCCCGGAGCTCAATAGTTCGTAGTCCCTAGTTCGTAGTCCGTAGTTCGTAGCCCGCCGCCTGTAGTTCCCGCCTACTCCTGCTTCACGTAGATCTCGCCGATCTTTCGGAATTCCTCAGACTTCTCGGAAAGGCCCGTCTCGACGGCAGCCGGCACGTCCGTTCCCTGGCTGGCGGCGTAGTCGCGCACCTGCTGCGTGATTTCCATGCTGCAGAACTTCGGTCCGCACATCGAGCAGAAGTGGGCGACCTTCGCCCCCTCGGCAGGCAGTGTCTCGTCGTGGTAGGCGCGCGCCGTGACGGGATCGAGCGCCAGATTGAACTGATCGCGCCAGCGGAACTCGAACCGCGCCTTCGACAGCGCATCGTCCCACGCCTGCGCCCGTGGATGGCCTTTCGCGAGATCTGCGGCGTGTGCGGCGATCTTGTACGCAATGACACCAGCCTTCACGTCGTCACGATTGGGCAGGCCGAGGTGCTCCTTCGGGGTCACGTAGCACAGCATCGCCGTGCCGTACCACCCGATCATCGCAGCCCCGATCGCCGATGTGATGTGGTCGTAGCCGGGTGCGATGTCGGTCGTGAGCGGGCCCAGCGTGTAGAACGGCGCTTCACGGCACCATTCGAGCTGCTTCTCCATGTTCTCTTTGATGAGATGCATGGGCACGTGGCCCGGACCTTCGTTCATCACCTGAACGTCGTATTCCCAGGCGATCGCGGTCAGCTCACCCTGTGTCTGCAACTCTGCGAACTGCGCCGCGTCGTTGGCGTCGGCAATGGACCCTGGACGCAGCCCGTCGCCGAGCGAGAACGACACGTCGTACGCGCGCATGATGTCGCAGATCTCGCGAAAGTGCGTGTAGAGGAAGTTCTCTTTGTGGTGAGCCAGACACCACTTTGCCAGGATCGAGCCGCCGCGCGACACGATGCCCGTCACGCGCCGGGCGGTCATCGGGATGTAGCGCAGCAGCACGCCGGCGTGAACGGTGAAGTAGTCCACGCCCTGCTCGGCCTGTTCGATCAGCGTGTCGCGATAGATCTCCCACGTGAGCTCTTCGGGACGGCCGCCAACCTTCTCGAGCGCCTGATAGATCGGCACCGTGCCAATCGGGACGGCGGCATTCCGGACGATCCACTCGCGTGTCTCGTGAATGTGCTTGCCGGTCGAGAGGTCCATCACCGTGTCGGCGCCCCACAGCGTCGCCCAGCGCAGCTTCTCCACTTCCTCGTCGATCGACGAGCTCACCGCGGAGTTCCCGATGTTGGCGTTGATCTTCACCAGGAAGTTGCGGCCGATGATCATCGGCTCGAGCTCGGGATGGTTGATGTTCGCCGGAATGATCGCCCGCCCTCGCGCCACTTCGGTCCGGACGAACTCCGCATCGAACCCTTCGCGCACGGCGATGAATTCCATTTCAGGCGTGACAACACCTTTACGCGCGTAGTGGAGCTGTGTCACCGCGCCGGTGCCGCGCAGGATCTCCCGTCGCAGCGTGGCGGGGATTTCTGTCCGTGTCGCACCCGTTGCGGTGCGGTCGGACGATGGCACATCGGCAACACCGCCGCGCGCGCGAATCCAGGGCGCGCGAAGCGCCGGCAGTCCTTCACGAACGTCGTATCCCTGCGGTCCACTCGTGTCGTAGACGCGGAGCGGCGGTTCTCCGCCCGAGAGCGCGATCTCGCGCATCGGCACGGCCAGCGGCCGCTCAGCAGTGCCCGCCGGCACAGCGACTTTGCGCGAGCCGGGAAACGCCGACCCGAAGTCGGACGCCGAGAGGTGAGCAGTCATTCGATACTCCAAACAGCTTTCGGGGGACGGTGTGGCGCAGGTCGCGTTGGATCTTCGCCCTCACGTGCAGGCAGATGGAGCGGAGGCGGGCGGCCGCGCTCCCTCCGCCGGTATCAACCGGGTCAGGTTCCAAGGGTCAGTCTCAATCACCTTGCCGCGCGCCGTTCGCTTGTAGGATCCAACTCAGCGGTTTTACACGCCGAGTCACGGTTTGCGCGGTTTGGTGATGCCCCTGGCGGCTATCCGGTGACTATAACAGGGTTTCGCTGTCTGCTCGCGGTTCATGGCGCCTAGCGTCGCTTCGCCTTCGGGATGACGAACTTCTCGGCGGTGTGCGTGTCCGAGAATCGCGCCACTTTGACGTCTACGAGGCCGGCAGCGAGACCCGCGGCGCGCACGGCGGCTTCAGACACGCCGTTCTTCCCCTTCGGGCGGATTGTCCAGATTGCGCCGTCCGGCTTGAGCGACGCTTTGAGCCGCTCGAGCCGGCGCAAATCCGACTCTCGCGCGATGGACGCAAAGATGATGTCGCTCTGAGCGGCCGCGCGTCCCGCTGTGATGCGCTCCGTGCGCTCGCGCAGTTCCTTCAGAAACGCGTCGTCGTCGATGCCCAGCACGGATACTGACATCCCCGGCTTGACGCCGAGCTTCTCGATGCGGCTCGGTGGATTCCGAATCTTCTCCGCCCAGGGCTCCGCGTACTCACCGAGATAAAGCGTCAGTGTGCCGTCGCCGGTCTTCAACGACAATGCGCCAGCTCGCACCGTGATACTCGTCACCGCGTTGAACTTCACGCGAGCGCGGAACGCGCCGCGAAAGATCACTTCATCGGTTTCAAGCAGCGCCTTGCCTTCACCGCGCTCGCCGTTGAAACTCCCCTCACAGGTGTGCTCGCGACCCACTGTTGAATCCCCTCGGTTCAGAATTCGGAATTCGGAGCTCGGAGTTCGGAACTTGCAGTTCGGGTTTCGCAGTACGGAGCGTCAGCGCTTGACAGCGAGTCGGTCGCCGCTGTGAGATGACGGGCGAGGAGGCACCATGCGCATCGTGACCGCGATCGCCGCGTTCGTCTCATGCCTGGCCACACTTGCCGCTCAGTCGCCCGTAAAGACCGTTAACGGCGGCACGCTCGATCATATCGAGTTGTTCGTGGCTTCACTGCCAACTCCTGCCGATACGACCGTTGCCATCAAGCCGTTTGACACTGCCAAGGCGGAGCTCGGCACCGGCGCCAAGGAAGGCAAAGAGACGCGGCAACAGGAAGCGCAGACGATCCAGAAGGATGGCCCGGCACTGCTCGGAAACGCCGTCGCCGCCACGCTGAAAAAGTCCGGCGGCTTCAAAGGGGTGTCGTACGTCGGCGACGGTGCGGAACCGCCGGCTGGCGCACTGGTCGTCGAGGGATCCTTCACGACCATCAATCCGGGCAGCCGTGCGAAGCGATACTTCGCGGGCTTCGGTGCCGGCAAATCCGAGATAGAAGTCACCGGTACGCTCAAAGA
>JBKPMA010000023.1:0-2532 GCA_046731935.1 Acidobacteriota bacterium | reverse complement strand
GTCCACAGGGCACACTCTATGGACGCAACTCGGTCGGCGGCACCATCAACATCGTCACTCGTCCCCCAACCAACAATCTGGAGACGAGCGCTCGGCTCACCGCCGGTAATCACGACAAGCTCCGCGCCGAAGGCGCTGTCAGTGGCCCGCTGATCAAAAACAAGGTGATGGGTGACTTCGCGTTCCTTCGCGGAACGCACGACGGCTTCGTCAAGGATCTCGACCACCCTGCCCACCCGCTCGGCAGCGAAGACACGTGGGCCGGTCGGGGGCAGTTGCGACTCGTTTTCGGGGCCAACAGCGAGCTGCTGCTGTCTGGCGACTATGGTCGGTACGACGGGGATCCACTCACGTATGCCAAGCCCATCGTGGCAAAGCCGGGATTCACCTTCGACAACCCAAGTAGCCTGTGGGCCGTTCGCACGAGCCATCTGGCGTCAGGGAGCAACACCCAACAGGGTGCCTCGGCAAAGCTCACTGTGCGATTGAACGCAGCGACGACGTTGACAAGCCTGACGGCGTATCGACGGTCCGATTTCCACTTCTTCATCGATTCGGACGCGACCGAACTGCCGGTGTTGACTTCCAACGCGCCTGACCTCCAGCACCAGGTTTCGGAGGAAGTGACACTCGTGCAGCACAAATCGAAGCTCACCTGGCTCGCGGGCGCGTTCTACTTCGGCGATCAGGACGAAGGGCGCGTCGAAATCACCGTGTATCCCAGAGCAACGCAGATCCGTCCTTTCTCGACGATTAAAGGAAACGCTGGCGCGCTGTTTGGCCAGGCTACCTACAAGATATCGAGCCGCGTGTCGCTGACAGGCGGCGTGCGTTACACGGACGAGCGAAAGGACCTCACGAACACCGGCGGCGAGTACGCGATTGGGACCGGCATCCTCAATCCGGCATCGTTCTATGACTTCGTCGACACCGCCACCTTCGGCGCCTGGACGCCAAAAGGCAGCATCGAGGTGCAAGCGTCACACGACACGTTCGTCTACTTCTCCGCGACACGAGGCTTCAAGAGCGGCGGATTCAACATCACCGCGCAAGAGCCCGGAAAGGCCTTCGGCCCCGAGTTCGCGTGGAGCTATGAAGGCGGCGTGAAGCGGACCGTGGCCGGCGGCCGGGTCCGTGCGAACACCGCGATGTTCTACAACTCCTATCGGGACCTGCAGGTGCAGTCATTCGTGCGTCCGGCCGTGATCGACATCAGCAATGCCGGAGCCGCGACCATCAAAGGCCTCGAAGTCGAAGTCGCTGCGGCGACTGGACGTGGCGTGCAGTTGGGGGGCAATGTCTCGTGGCTCGAGGCGACCTACGACCAATATCGCGCCACCGCACCAGGCGGCAGGACGTTCGACGCGGCGGGCAACCGACTGAACAACGCGCCCGAATGGTCAGGCAGCGGTTCCGCCGTCTACGAGTTCGCGGCTGGCCGGGCCGGAACGGTCTCGTTACGCGGCGATGTCGCCTGGCAGAGCCGCGTGTTCTTCACACCCGCCAATGACGCCATCGAGCGACAGCTTCCGTACGGGCTCGTCCACCTTCGCGCCGGGTTCCAATCCCGGAGCCGTCGATGGGAACTTGCCGTCTATGCCCGCAATGTGGGGAACACGGAATACATCACCGGTACGACAAATGTCGCGCCGACTGCGTTTACTGCGCGTCCGGGCGAGCCGCGGTATTGGGGCACGCAGTTCACTATCCGCCGCTGATACATCACGTCTCCTCGAAGCGGTCAGCCCGCGGCGCGCGATCTCGCCGAGACGGGAATGCCTCGGCGAGACCCTCGCGCGTCGCTCATCTCAATTCTCTTCGCTCGTCGAACTCACTCCATGCGGCGGCCGACAACGGTTGCGCAGACCGTCATGAAGCGGTTTCCGTGCGTGTCAAAGAAATTCGCCTCGGTGCCTCCGGTGAGCTCGTCCGGGTTGCTCCCGAGCTCAAATGTATTTGCGAGCCTCTGTGTCGCCACCCAGACGCCGGCGGGGCTGAACAGGAAAACCGTGGTGACCGCCGTGAAGCTGTGGCCGCCTGCCTTCGCCCAGGTGCCGAGGCCGGTTGTCCGCTGTGCAGGGTTGCCACCCGTGGTGACGTTTGTGAGCGTCCCGCCTTGCGCGAATGTCAGGAGGGACTGGAAGCTCGACACTGGGGCTTGCGTGACGCAGTCAAAAGCGCTGACCTGCACGATCCACGCGCCCTGGATCTGTTTCGCCTGGGAGTTGGATGTAGGCGCAGCCGCTTGCCCTGCAGCCGCGGCAAGCCCCGTTGTGAGCGCTATCGCGCCGACGAGCGCGAAACGCAGAGCCAGAGTCCGTACCGAGCGTTGGTGAGTCGAATTCATCTTCAATCCTCCTTGTGAGGGCGTCCCCGTGTTCCTGCGGCCCGTGCGTCTGGATGGCGTCAGTACCGCGCGCCTGGTAGAAGCGGCAGCCGACCAAAAAGAGGCTCATCGAGTGGTCGTCGGAGGAGGGATAGAATCAGGTCACCGGGAACGAGTGGCTCACAAAGACGATGTGACAGGGTTGC
>JBKPMA010000022.1:0-6579 GCA_046731935.1 Acidobacteriota bacterium | reverse complement strand
GCGAGCCGATGGCGCCCGCGATCGCGCGCCCGGCCGCGAAGAGTCCTGCGATGACGACGACCCAGCGGATCAGTGAATGGAGGGCGAGGAAGAGGAAATACATAGGGGGAATCTTACAGGCTTTGGGCGGCTTCGGGCTGGAGCCTGAGCCTGCAGCGCGAGGCGTGTAGCCTGTAGCCTGTAGCCTGCACCAGTAGTCCGTAGCCTGACTTCCCGTCCAATAAAAAAAGGCGACGGCCCCCGGAGGAGCCGTCGCCTGGTCGAGTCGCAGAGGTGAGACGAACTACTTCGTCGGGAACATGATCCGGACGCCGCCCCAGACCGAGTAGTTGTTGTCGATCGAATCGATGTTGTCGAAGAACAACCGGCCCTCACCCATGAAGTACACCGGCACGTGCGCGCCCTTGTTGAGCGGGATGCCGAAGTGCACCAGCCACGCGGGCGTGAACGTCTCGCTTCTGGTCAGATCCCAGAACGAGATACCCGTGCCGACGAACATGCCGTTCTGCAGGTACTTGTTCGCTTCGATGTCGATGAAGAGCGGATTCTTCCGCACCTTCTCGTCGGTATCCACGAACATCAGACCCAGACCGATGTCGCCCGCCACTTCCCAATCGTTCTGGAAGCGCTTGGCCACGCCGACCTTGACGCCTGCCATCGGCGAGCACTGACCGAACTCGTCAACGCCTGCCGGCAGCACCGCATTGTCCACATCGAACTCGGAAGCTGGCCGCTGACGACGCTCCTTACCGAAGAGGCCGTCGACGAACAGCCGCGGACCTTCCGCCGTCGCCACGGTCTTCGTGGCTTCGGCCGGATTGATCGTGGCTTCGCACGAATCCGATCCCTCGTACCGGTTGTTGCCCGAGGTCACCGGCTTCGACGTCGTCACGGTGCTCTTGATGCGGTAGGTGCCGACGACCTTCTTCGGCACGGTCACCTTGGTCGTGAGCGTGTTGTCGAGCGTGATCTTCTGCCCGACCGGAGCGCCGCTCGGATCGAACACTTCGATCTCGACCGTCGGCGTGGCGTCGCTCGTGCCCGTGGAGCTGCCGGTCGCGTCGATGGTCAGCTCGTAGCCCGACTTCACCTTGAGTGCCGTCACGTTCACCCGGCAGCTTGGCTTGACGACCGTGATGGTCGGCGTCGGCACCGGGCAGGGATCCACGGTGACCGAGCTCTGGGCCACTGGATACGCGTTGCCCGACTTGTCGGTCGCCGTGAAGCTGTAGGTGCCCGGGCGGTCCGAGGTCATCGACCACGATGGCGCCGTCAGCTCACCGGCGGCGGCTCCATTGATGGAGACCTGCACGCGGCCAACCTTTGCCAGGTCGCCGGTGGCACGCACGGTCGCCGTCAGCTTGCCGTCCGGCGTGCACGCGCGATCCACGCTCACCTGCACGGGCGGCTTCGCGATGTTCACCGTCGACACCAGCGACAGGTTGCCGCAGGGCTTCGGCACGATGAACGTGTAGACGTTGTCAGCGGTACTGACGCGGAACAGGAAGGCGCGGAACGGCTTCTTGCCCGCCCAGCGCAGCATGCGCAGCAGCGACGGGGTGGGCTTGCCCTTCACCCGCGGCTTGAACGCCATCCATTCCAGCGTGTCGCCGACCTTGAACTCGCAATCGACCACGGTGCCGTCGGCCGGAGTGGATTCGCCGCAGGTCGCACCCTTCACAATCTCGCCGGGGTTCGCGAGCGTGCTGACGACCTTCTCGGCCACGTCGGCTGGCAAGCCTGCCTGACCGAGCACGTTCCGGACGTCGGCGATGACACGCTTGTTGGCCCCGAACTTTTTGAGGCTCGCCGCCGTGGTCAACGGCGGCTTGAAGAACGAGGTGGAGCCTCCCAAGCGACGGGCATTTTTGTACCCATCCTGAGCCGAGACGGACGCGGCGGCGCCAACCACAACCGCCACGACGGCGGCCGCCACCAGAGCCCGATTGCGCACGAAACAAAACATCTGCGTTCTCCTCCGGGAAAACACCCAAGAATCCGCGATGAGAATACCCACAATCCTCAGAGCTGTAAAGGCATAGCGAAAGTGCATTTCACGGATTCGACACTGCGGGATGCCCCGGCCCCTGCCTCAAGCAAACTCGGGACCGGCTCGTCGGCTGCAGCATCGAGTGGCTTCTCCAGCCGTCCGTAACGGGCCTTGGTGCCATCGCGCCCTGTCCACCCGGCGTCTTTTCGGCACCGGCGGCCGTGACCGTCAGGCCGGAAAGCAGTCGTGCAGCGTGTATGCGATGGAGTCAGGCCCGGCCGCTTTCGTCGGAATTGACGTCAGCGCGCGCCGCCGCACCGTCGCTCTTGTAGAAATTACCGGGATTTTTCGCCAGAGACACGCTGTTCGAGGGCGGCCGCCCCCCGGTCCACCATCGCTCTGAACCCTTCCGGATCGATGAAGGGATTCGGCGTCTCGCCTCGCGCCAGCCGCTCGCGCTTCGCCGCCAGGTCGAAAAATCCGGCGTGTGCCCCCAGAAACACATCCACGGGGAGCCCGCGCATGGTGGCGACGCTGCGCCGGTAGTCCTCCAGAATCCCGGGGTACGACGGATTCTTCCACAGCCGGACGGGTGGATTTACGGTGAGGCTGCCGGCAAAGACGACCTGGTAGCTGCGACTGCCCTCCCGCGCCGTCATCGTCCAGGTGGTGCACCCGCGCGTGTGACCGGCGGTGAGATGTGCCGTCAGGGCGATATCGCCGGCCGACACCACATCGCCATCGTGCAGCACCCGGTTGACGTGGACGGCCGGGAATGTCGCTTCGTTACCAAACGCAAAGTCACCACGGCCGCCGCGTTCGACCAACTCGGCATCGCCGGTCATCACCGCGACCTGCCCGCCACTCGCCTTCTGCAGGGCCGCGAGGCTGCCGACGTGATCGAGATGCGCCTGCGTCGTCAGCAGCCACTTGATGTCGGTGACCTTGAATCCGAGCTGTGCGATCGACGCGAGCAGTTGCGGCGCCGTGGATGCCATGCCGCCGTCGATGAGGACGTGGCCGTCCTGACTCGTGATCAGGTAGGCGCCGAGCTCGCTGGTGCCCACGTAGTGGGTCGAGCCGATGATGCGGAACGGCGGCATCGGCCGGTTCCAGTCAGGTGTATCGGCAGGCGGAGCCCCCTGTGCGATCAGGCCGAGCGCCAATATCCATCCGTACCATCCTGCGCGCACGCCACCCATCCTTATCTGGTCGCGAAGTAACCCTTGCGAGCGACGACCTTGGCCGCTGCTGCGGAACCTTGCGTCCGCACCTTCAACGTGTGCCATCCCTCGCCGCCCTGGCCCGTCGGCGTGAACGCAAGGAGATATCGGCTCCGGTACTCGTTCAGCAAGTCCACGAATACACGTCCGATGTCCTCGGATCCCGCCGCATCGGTCACACGACCACCGGTTGCCGCCGTGATGCCGTCCAGCCACGGCCGTGCATCGCGCGCGCGGCCTTCGGCCGTTACACCGTACACGACGAGCGAGGATCGTCCTGCCTCGGCGAGCACGCGATCGCCGGCCAGCCAGCTCGCGGTATCCGCGCCGTCGCTGAAGACGAGCACGAGCCATCGTCCGCTCTCGCCGGTGCCCAGCGCCAGCCCGGTGAACACGGCATCGTACAGGGCTGTGCGGCCGCCTGCGTGCACGCGCGTCAGAGCGTCGCGGACCTCGTCGTGTTTACGCGTCAACGGGACCAACTGATCGATGCGCTCGGAGAACGTCAACAGGCCAACCATGTCGTCCTCGTTCAGCGCATCGAGCAGGCGTCCCGAGGCCGTGCGGAGGTGCTCGAGCCGCTCGCCCGCCACGCTCGTGCTGATGTCGAGGACCAGCAGCACTTTCACCGGACCTCCCGACTCGAGCAGATCGGGCGACTGCGGCACACCGTTGTCCCACACCAGAAAGTCTTTCGCCGTCAGGCCCATCACGGGCCGTTCGCCATCGGTGACGAGCGCATCCACCCGCACGCGATCCACGCCGCCCTTGAACACGCGGCGTTCGCTCGGTGGAGCGGCCTGTGGCGCCAACAGTGCGGCGGCCATCACGAGGGACAGGAGAAGTCTCACCGGGCGGCCAGGTCGCGAAGGGTGATCATGCGCCGATCGAGCTCCCAGAACTGGCCGTAGTCATAGATCCACCACGGGTCGGTCACAGCGGATCGCGTGCGGCCGGTCATCGCGATGGTGACCGTGAACGCAGACGACAGCTGACCCTGACGTGTTCGGAGTTGTGCGAGGGCAAGATACGGTGCCTGCGCGTCCTCGATCTGGGCACGCGCGGCCTCATACGCAGTTTCCGCCTCGCGCAGACGGCCCGCGTCTTCGTACGCCTTCCCGAGAAAGAGCTTCGCGAGGTACGCGAGTGAAGGATCGGTGGCCTCGGCCGCAGCCTGCTCGAGATCCTGGATTGCGGCCGCCGTGCGTCCCAGACGGTCGCGCAGCCGCCCTCGCCTGATGCGCGCCTCCACGAGCGTGGGCGCGCCCAGCAGCGCCGCGTCGTAGTCGGCAACAGCCCTGACCGCCGCTGCCCTGGCGTCGCCCTCACGCAGCCGCTCCGGCACCGGTTCGCTGGTCCCGGGCATCGCCAGGCTGGTCTCGGCGAGCGACCCGCGTGCGAGCAGCAGGTGCGGCTCCTGCGGCCAGGTCGCGAGACCTCGCGTCAGCAGCGTCGCGACTCCGACGACGTCGAGCGATCCGTGCAGGGCCGCGACCGTGGCGAGGACCGCGTCGAGGCGGAGCCCCTCTGGCGCGCTCGTACCCGAGAGCGCCATCAGCCGCATGGCCACCGAGAACGCGGCCGACCGCTGCGCCCGGGCGGCGTCGCTTTCCACGATCCGGGCGGCTTCGAGATGCATCAGCGTCGCCCGTGCCAGCAGAATCGGATCCTGTGAGTCGAAACGTCTGGCAACGACGAGCAGATCGGATGCCGGCCAGCGCGCGGCATCGGTCACAGACTCGACGTGCAAAGACGTCGCGCATTTCCGCACCGCGCTCACGTAGACGTCATCGGTCAATCTCGGGCCGACCGCCGGGTCTGCCGCGGCCAGATGCACGGTCGCAATCACCGAACACACTGCGGAGGCCAGACGCGACGCCGGATTTCTTCGCTTCGTCCGCTGTGGGGCCGGGGCCATCCACTCAGTCAAATGTGGGATCGAGACCATCCACTCAGTCCGATGTGGGGCCGGGGCCGGCCACTCACTCAGATGTGGGGCCGGGGCCATTCGCGTCGTCGTCCGATGTGCCCCGGCCAACACTCGCCAGATCCACTGACGACAATCCGTCAATGATTTCGGGGTGTTTTGCGCTATCGACCGCGCGACGACAGGCGTAGCATGAAGGCGAGGAGGTTCGACGTCATGAGCGTTCCTCGCGCATTCCTCGCGACACTCATCATCTCGTTCATCACGGCTCCAGCGTTCGCGCAGGATCCGCAGGCCGCGCATCCTGCGTACGCTGGAGCGGTCGCGTGCAAGACGTGTCACGCTGCGATCTTCGATGCGTGGCAAGGCACCAAGCACGCGCGCGCCATCGACAAGCTGTCGCCGTCCGAACGGCAGGGCGATGCATGCATCCGCTGTCACGTCACTGGATCGCCCGCGCAGATTGCTGCAGAAGGCGCCAGGCCCAGCCTGCCGAACGTCCAGTGCGAGGCGTGCCACGGCGCGGCCGCCGCGCACGCCGCGGATCCAGCGATCACGACAGGTCTCGCCAAGAAGCCAAGCGAGACCGCGTGTACGAGCTGCCACAACGACAAGAGTCCGCACTTCCACGGATTCGTGTATGGGGCGATGTCGGGGTTCGTTCATCCGCACAAGAGCTGACGCTAGTCAGTGCGCAGCGTCCGGAACAATAGCCATGCGGTGCGGCTTCGGTTGCCGCGTTGCTACCCGCTCCTTGTCGAGCGCAGATTCCAGCGCCTCGAGGTCGTGCGTGAGCGACCCGGTCGCTGGCAACGTTTTCGCGCGGACCTGAGCGCGCATCCACGACTCATGGACGGCGTTCTTCTCTTGACCTGACCAGCGAACGCCCATCGCCTGCCACACCATCGGTGTGTCGTGCATCGCGAGGTTGACGCCGTTCGCGAGCTCCACTTCGCTGAACACCGGTGTCAGCAGGTCGTCGTCGACGCGAACCCGGTAGCGTCCTGCCGCCAGCCCGCGGACGGTGAGCATCTCTTCATCGAGCGCGTCGACGGTGCCTCCCGCCGCCCGCACCAGCTCCATCGTCGCGTCAGTGAAGCTCTGAGGCAGCGGCAGCGATGCATCCTGCTGCGTCCACGTGAGTCCGGACGGCGCCGCGGCGAGCGCCGTCACGGTGGCGTGGTCTGCTTTCACGACGCGTCCTGAGGCATCGAGCTCCACAGCGCTGACCAGCGCGGGGGCGTGCCACGCGCGCAGCAGCGCTTCTGCCATCAGCCAGTGCCCCGGCGGCGCGGGATGCACGCGATCGGGCAGGATCTGCCGCGCCAGCTGCGCATTCGCGACGAACACACGCTCCAATCCGCGGACGACCGCCGAATTGAAGTCCACGACCGTTGCGTGATACTCGCCGGCCAGCGACTGCACGAGCTCGGCGTACT
>JBKPMA010000021.1:0-3461 GCA_046731935.1 Acidobacteriota bacterium | reverse complement strand
CGGAGGCCATAGGGCCTTCGCGGACAGAGCACCTCCAAGCTCGAGCCCGTCAGCTAACCTCGCCGGCGTGTGGAGGCCATCCGTGGCACGCTCCCTCACTCGCGACGGCGAGACTGTCATTGCATTCCCGTCTTTCCGCTTCGGTTGGGCTTTGTTTCTCGTCCCGGTGGTCCTGACTTTCGCAGCCGTCCTGTGGCTGCTCGGGTCGCGGAACCCCTACACACCCGCGGGCTACGTGGGGTATCTCACGAAGGGCGCGGTCTTCGGGCAGGCGCGGTTCTACGGTGTGCAGCGCGGGCCGATCTCGGCGGGCCGCGGCTGGCTGCTCGAGGTCGCCAACGTCAGCGTGACACCGTACACGTACACCGAGGAGTTCGTCGGCGATCAGGCGGTGCTCAGCCGCGACAACCTGAAGATCTCCTTCGCGGTGCACACTGTGTGGCGCCTCGATGATGCCAAGGTGCCGCTCTTCATGGAGCGCTACAGCACGACGATCGGCGATCGCGACACCGAAAAAGCGCCGGACGCGATCGTACGCATTGCCTACGCGAACTTCGTGCGCGAACCGTTACGGACGTATGCGCGCGACGAAGTGCAGCGGCGACACGGCCTCGCGGTGAAGGACGAGCTGATCTCGATCGGCCAGTCGGTGCTGGCGCGCATCCGCGAGTACGCGAAGGCGAGCCCGTTCCTCATCACCAGCGTTGTCGTCGGCAGCGTTCAGTACCCGGCGGAGGTTGCCGACGCCGTGTCGCGCAAGCTCGCGGCGACGCAGGAGCTCGAACGCAAGGACACCGAGATCGAGATCGAGCGCAAGGAACGCACGAAGCGCGAGGTCCAGGCGGCCGGCATTGCCAACGCGATGCAGATCATCCGCGGGCAGCTGAACGAGCTGTACGTGCAGCACGAAGCGATCGAAGCCCAGAAGATGATGGTCAACTCGCCCAACCACACGACCGTCTACATTCCCGTCGGGCCGATGGGCGTGCCGCTGACGGGGACGTTCCCGGCGCAAGGGGCGTCAGCGACGTCGCGCGGATCTGCCCCGCCGCGTTGATCCGTCGCCAGAGGCTGCGCATCGACAGTGTGTTCGTCGCGAATCAGCAGACGAGCAGCGTTTAGAGCCGCCGCTGCTCGTCGAAACTTCACGGCAGGAACCCCACCGAATAACTACGGCGGTTCGTTCGCACCCTGCTCCGACACTATGCGCGTCGCTGCCGCTCCGCATCCTCGAGCCAGTGGGCCATCTTCTCGTCGCCCTTGCCGTAGCGCGCCCAGCCCTGCGCAGTACTGTTCCAGCGGTAGTCCTTGATCGTCATATCGATGCCGCGGTCGATGAGGAATTGCATCGACTCGTACGGGTCCGGCAGGAAGACGAGATGATGCAGGATGCTCGCCGGCTCGTGTGAGTTCCAATTGGTGCTGACGTTGGCGCCGTGCTCGAGGAGAAAGTCCGCAACGTCGAAGTGGCGGTTGATGACGGCCCACGCGAGCGCCGTGTCGACGACATGCTGCGCAGTCGGTGCACCCCACTGCAGATCGTCGTGCTTCAGCGCGTGCGGGTCGTTACAGGGGAAATGCTTCTCGAGATCGCCCAGCGCCGGCGCACCGGATCCGTCGAACCAGCCCTTCACCCGAGCGAGGTCACCCATACCGGCCGCATGCGGCAGATCGTCGGGCAGCGGCCAGATGCTGGTCAGTATCGGAATGAGGTGCGTTTTCGCGTACGTGAGCGCGAAGACGATCGGGTGGAATTCCGGATTCGTGCGGCGATGGACGAGTGCCGGATGGAGATCGAGGAGGGCTGAGATGATGTGGCCCCGATCGTTCAGCGTCGCGGCTCCGATGAGCCCAATCTGAAACTCCACCCAGTCTTCACCGAGCAGCCACCGCTCCCGCTGCAACGTGCTGACGAATGCCGGTACATCGCCATCGTGCGCCGCGCGGCTCACCTCCGCCATGACAAACGCATTCCACGGTCGGACGGCTGTCGTCGCGTGCGCGGCGCGCGCGTCGATCAAGTACTTAACGAACGCGACGCGGCCCGCGCCTCCATCGACCTGAGTGCCCAGGTCGGGATCGAGCGCGATGGATCGCTCAAGGAGCACTGACGCGACGGCTCCGTGGCCGAAGCGGCAGGCGCACAGGAACGCGTCATTGACGGTCGCGAGATCGTTGCCGTGCTCATCAAGAGCGGTGCGAACAGCGTCGAGGTCACCGAGCGCCGCAAGGAACTTGAGTGTGGGTGGCAGCAGACCCTTGCGCTGAAACAGCTCCAGCAGCCCTCTGGCGCGGGACTCAATGATGCCGTCGCACACCACTGGCATCACGACCGCGCCGGCGTCGATCAGCAGCTCCGCGCACGCCGCGCGGGTAAACGACCGTTCTCTCTCCGGGTCGCCCGCGTCGCCATAGGCGCCCGTGGCGAATCCCAGCAGGCCGCCGCGACTGGCGTCGTCAGTGCCGCGCCAGGACAGCAATGCCGGATGTTCAGCCAACAGCTGCTTCAGACGCTCAACGTCGTTATCGTGAATGACACGTCGCGCCTGCGCTATCGCCCACTCGAGCCCTCGGCCGAGGCGCTTGCTGACTTCAGCGGTCAGGTCCTGCCAGCCCGGATACCCGTACTCACGCGCGATCACGAGCTGCGCAGTGCGCTGCGTCAGGGACGGGCCGACATCTGGCAGGTGCGCTCGCGCACGGGCGATGGCGTCGCCGTCGCCGGCAGCGATATCGCGCGCGAGTTTCTTTGCCTGTTTTCGAAGGGACTCGAGAGACGGACGAGCAGGAAGCGATTTCGAAGCGGTCATCGCGACCTCCTTTCATCAATCGCCTGTACCCCGCTGACACCAGGCTGAAAGAAGGTGCGGACGCACACGACTCAGACCGAACAGGTGGGAATCTTCCCTTGCCGCGGGTTGGTGGCGCCCTGTCAGCGCGCTCCCGGCAGTATCAAGGGAGGCTCGCGTGATGTCAATCGCAGCGAAGCAAACGTTCTCGGCCGTCGCACCGCGACAAATGCGTGAGGAGCGACACGCGCCCCGATGGCTCGCTGAGCCGTTACCGTCCCGGCGCTGGTGACGTTTGCTCGATGCTTCGCTTGATCGAAGCGAGCGCGCCTTCCAGTGCCGCGCGGGTCTTGTCCACGACAACCTTGCGCACGATCGACCCTTTGACGCCAGTGAGCCCATCCTGCTCCGACCCTTTGAGAGTCAGAAGGTAAAAGCCACCGGGCGCCGACGGGTCCGCCACGCAGACGCTGAGATCCAGGGCAGTGTGGAAGTAGTGGCTCGCGTAGAGCTGCTTGATCGCAACGACGCTGACGTCGCGGCCCTGTTTCTGGACGTTGTAGATGACCGCGTGATTGACGCGGATCGTGGGTTTCATCCCGAAGTTCACCTTCTCCCAGTACATGAAGCTGTCCGCACCAGGCAGATCCGCGTTTGGGTACCGGAGGAGGT